>JASEHX010000010.1:0-12301 GCA_030018645.1 Candidatus Margulisiibacteriota bacterium
CAGTATTGCTGACTCCTCCTACGGTACCAGCGCTAATTTTGAGGTCGATGATCTTAGTCCGGCGGCCGCCACTGCTATCGCTTTTCACTCTACCCCAGAAGCCGGCAATAATACAGTTGGTCTTGCTGTCGCTTGGACCGAAACTCACCCCAACACCAATACCTTTGGCTATAACCTAAACGCCGCCGGCTATACCACGGGAACTGGAGATGCCGATACGGCCTCCCCATCCACCAAGGTCTTTACGCTAAGTTCAACCCTGGACGGCAATGATTATGTTTCAGCCATAAAGTGCGCCCATATCGATGATTTCGGTAATATCGCTACCAGCGAAAATGCCGCGGCCGTCTATATCAAACCCTATACTCCCGCTGCTCCGACGGCGGCTAATGCTGCCGGCTCAACCGTTGCCGTAACCGTTAACAAACACACTTCCGAAACCAGCGGTTTAAGTTACGCAATTTACGAAACCACGACCAGTAAGTATGTTCAAGCCAGCGGAATATTAGGCAATACGGCGGTTTGGCAAACGGAAGCGTCATGGGAAACGATTACCGTAAATGGGCTGTCCCAAGCCGGCAATAATTATTCATTTAAGACCAAATCGCGCAATTCTTCCGATAACGCAACTGAATCTGATTTTTCTTCTTCCGCCGCCGCCGCCAATACTTCCCCAACCTTGCGCGGTAAAGATGCGACCGCCAATATTTCGGCGCAAGAGCAGACGGACGGCACCAACCAAGTGGTAATCGAATACCAGGTATTAGATAACCAGCAGTCATCTGTTGCTATTGCCGCTTACTACAAAAATGGTGCCGGCGGCAGTTGGATCAGCATTGACGCCTATTGCACTGGGAATATTGGAACTATTTCGGCTGGAGCGGCCAACCGCTCAATTATCTGGGATATGCCGACCCAGCTTGGCTCCGTATCGGGCAATAATTATTATATCCGCCTGGTTGCCAATGACGGCCAGGCGGCCAATTCAACCGTAACTATTGAAACTACTTCCGCGGTTACTCTTGACAGCTCTGCCCCCAGCAGCTGCGCAATTGCCATCAACGAAGGATCCTCCACCAACACGCGCAATATTAATTTAACTTTGTCGGCAGTCGGCGCCGCGCAAATGTACATCAGCGGCAATCTCTCTGATGAAGCATCAACTTTCCAGTGGGTTTCTTTCGAAACTTCAGCCGCTGTAACCTTAACCGACACTAACGGGACCAAAGAAGCCGCCGTGCGGTTCAAAGACACTTTTGGAAACTTAAGCGCCACGACCGCCGCTTCCTCTATCCTTGATACGGCTGCGCCCATTGTTGCAATTAACCTCCCCAGCAATGGAGCGTATTTGTACGGGACCGTAGAAGTAGCCGGAACGGTCAATGACCCCACCACCGGGGTCAGCTCCACCCAAATCAAAATTACCAAACTGCCTAGCACAATTTTGGTTGACTGGTCTGAATTATCTCTGTCAAACGGGAATTTTTCATATGACTTTGTTCTCCCAACTTCCAACGACGACGGTACGCAGTATCAAATCGTGGTCCGCGCCGCCGACGCGGCCGGTAATCTCTCTGATCCGGAAGATGTTATCATTACAAAATTGGCCAGTAGTCCTGCCGTTTCATCGTTGTCATTTTCACCAGGAAGCTACACTAACACTGCCAATGTCGCCTTAAATATTGTTTCCGCCGGCGCCTACCAGATGTATATTGACGGCGACGTTATTGACGATAGCAACACCAAAGAATGGGTTGCTTTTACGGCCGCCAAAGATGTTTCACTTTCTTCCGGCAACGGCTCAAAGACCGTGTCGCTCAAGGTCCGGAATATTGCCTTAACCGAAAGCGCTACTACTTCTGCCAGCATCGTGCTCGACACTGCAGTGCCAACTGTTGCCCTTCTCTCTCCCTCCCAATCAGCCGAAGTAAAAAGCACTTTTACGGTCATAGGAACGGCATCTGATGAAATTTCGGGGGTCCTTTCGGCAGAAATCAAAGCGATCAATGCGAGTGACTCATCAACCCTGCTCGATTGGACGGCCATGAATTTATCGGGCTCCGGCCCTTACTCATTCGAGAAAGCCGTATCGGTCAGCGCGGCAGACGGGACATTGGTCACATTATTAGTTAAGGCCTCGGATCGCGCTTTGAACGTATCCAATTTGGTCCAGTCCTCCGTGCGGATTGACATCAGCACCCCTGAAGTAAATGCCCCGGAAATCATCGGCCTCGCTACTCTTTCAACCAGCGAAACCTGCTACCTACCCACCACCGAAGTTACTTTAGCCGGTTCCGGCGAACCGGGCGCCATCATTTCAGTTGAGGCCGGCACCCTTACCGCCTCGTCTCAATTTGTAATCTTCGCCGGAGAAACCATAACCTGGCAAACTATAGGTACAACCGTAGTTGATGCATCCTCAATCTATTCTATTACGGTATCCGTTCCCAGCACTGCCCGCTATTTAAGGGTCCTTCTTTCCGATCCAGCCGGCAACATTGGATCCGGCACCTATTTGGTTGGGTACGATGCCCAAAGCCCGACCATTTCCGGGGTATTATTTGACGGCAAAAGCGCCATTGCCGGCGATTATGTCAATCCTCTGCCGGAAATTTCCGCCGCTTTATCCGACGACACTGGAATCAACGCTAATTCTATCGCTATTAAAATCGACGGCCGCCAAGTCACAGACGGGACCGACACTTCCGGCCGCTATGATTCCTGGAATGCCACTACCGGCAAGGTTATTTATACGGTTAAAACTGCCCTTTCCGCTGAAGTCACCCATTCGCTGACCCTTGCTGTTTCCGATGAGGCCGGCACTCCCGCGACACAGTATTCAATTACTGGACTAAAAGTTGACAGCGGTTCGGTCAAAGTCAGCGGGACCGCATTAGCTTATCCCACCATTTTTAATCCCAGTACCCAAAGCACCAAACTGACTTACGAATTGACCGGTAACTCCGATATCGTCATTCGGATTTATAATATTTCCGCCCAGTTGATCTGGCAGAGAAATTTTACAGCCGGTTCTGACGGGGCCAAGACCGGCTACAACGAAGTTACATGGGACGGGATTTCTGATTTTGGGTCAGCCGCGCCCAACGGGGCTTATATCATCCATATCTTGTCGCCAACCAGCGGCGGCTATAAAGTTATTGGCTCAATGAAAGCCATCGTCTTAAGATAGTCCGCAATATGACCAAACTCTGCCAACATTTCGGCGCCTGCGGCGGCTGTACTTTACAAAACGTTGATTATCCTCTGCAGCTGCAACAGAAAGCACAAACCATTGCTTCATTATTTAATCTTTCCCCTTCTTCTACCCCCCTATCCCCCTATCCCCCTATCCCCCTTCCTTCCCCTGAAACCTTCTTCTACCGCAACCGCATGGATTTTGCCTTTGGCCCCAACTATTCGATTGGCTTGAAAGATAAGAAGAACAATATCATTAATATCGAAAAATGCTTGTTAATGTCCGATAAATGCAATGCCGTTTTAAACCGCCTGCGCTATTTTATCCAATATAAAAAATTAAAGAACTATAAAGACGGTCTTTTGCGCCATGTGGTTATTCGTGAGGGCAAAAATATTGACAATTGCATTATCAATCTTTTAACTTCGGACAAAGGCGTCTTCCCGTTGGAAGAGCTGTGGGAAAAGACAAAAGATTTGGTAAATGGGGTCATTTGGAGCGTCAATTTATCGGCGGCCGACCGTTCATATGGCGATATTAAGCAATTCTTTGGACAGGATTACCTGATGGAATCGCTTAATGGATTAAAATTTAAAATCCCGGCCCAATCCTTTTTCCAAACCAACACCAAACAAGCAGAAGTGCTTATTCAAGTAGTGCAGGAATTCGCCGGTTTAAGCGGTCAGGAAACGGTTCTAGACCTTTATTCGGGCACCGGCAGTATTGGGTTATCGCTGGCGCACAAAGCCAAAGAAGTAATTGGCATTGAAGAGAACCAGCCGGCCGCCCAGCTTTCCTTGGAGAATGCTAAATTAAATAATATCGCCAATTATTCCGCCCTAGCCGGAAAAGTTGAAGATTTGCTGGATAAAATGAACGAAAAAGATGATTTGATCGTCCTCGATCCCCCGCGTCCTGGCGTCAGTAAAAAAGTGATCACCAAAATTGGCCGCGCCCGGCCGGCTAAAGTCATTTATGTTTCCTGCAACCCGGAAAGCCAAAAACACGACATAGACAAATTAAGAGAATGGGGATATGGCATTGAAAAAATTCAGCCGCTGGACATGTTCCCCTACACCCCGCATATTGAGAATGTAGTACTGCTTACTGTAAATATCTAAAATCCAAAATCTCGAAAAAGTGCAATCTTTTGGAAAAGGGGCCGATAGATATATAGAAGACCATACCTTATTCACCCAAACAAAAAAGCGGGAGAGCCTGTTCTCCCGTTTTTTGTTTTTAGGAGGGTCAATCTTCCGGCCCGAAAAGATGTTCTGCCGCGGAAGTTAGGGCCGAAACATAAGAATTCCTTAGCAAAGCGTCAAAAGAAGAATGTCCGCCATTTGAAGAAAGAGTGTTCCCGCTGACCAATTCATAAACGGCATAGCCCGTGCTGCTGCCGGCAAAATCTTCTCGAACCTCCCAGGTAATATCCCGATCGAGCAATACTTCTTCATAAAAGACGCCGGTTAACGTCATGACTTCTTTTGCCTTTTTTGAGCCCAACTTTAGAAGGCGGTATTGGATATATTGGAGGTTATCAAATAGTTTTTCGGCGATCATCTCTTCGGGATCGTAAAAGCTAGTTGAATGAAAATCAATCTGTCCTGCCGCTTTATCAATGCTTTCTTTAAAGGCGGTATCGGTATTGTACGGTTCAACCAGCCACCTTTGGAGGGCGTAAGCTGAGAAAAAACAGCCGTAAAAATGGTAAATACTGCCGGCTTGGTCCTGCACCTCTTCTATGGGGATAAAGGTATCCGGATAGGAAGTAAAAAGAGAATTGTAGCAGATTTCCCCCATTTTGAACAAAATGTTATAGCTGATTACCGCTGCCAATGCCGCTCTTTCATCACAGGCTTCAATTGCTTCAACTAAAAACGCTTCTCGAGTTACCGGGGTTTCCCTTTCTAAAAGGGCATAGACTTTGTCTTCATAACCTTTGTATTCTATTTCAGTTAATCCGAAGGCCGGTGGGGCTAGTTTATCGCAAGAAGAAAGGCGCATAGCAAACATCAATTGGAAGATATTGACGGGAGATAATGGGGGTTCCTGGCGCATTTTATCTAATGTTTTCGCGTCAAGCATGGTTGCAAAATTTTCTTTTGCCTTTTGCAGCATTGTGTCTTCTTCGCTATAAGCAGTCAGGAATCGCTCATTGGCACGAGTAAAATTTTCTTCCCAGGTAATTTTCCCCAAGACATTTTCATGGAAGGTATCAATTTGTGCATAATCCAAGCTGATGTCCCAGCCGCCGGAGGAAAAGGTAAGTTTAGGAAAATAATAAAGCAAATATTGTTCCTCCTGCGGGAAAGCGGCCCTGAAAAAGTATTTGATGCTTGAAATGTCTTGCGGATTGTAAACGCCGGCCTTTAGTTCACCTTGCAAGTTTTCTACAAGAACCAGTATGCGGTGATTATCAATCAAGCGAAACTCTGCCGGAATGACCGCTTTTTCACCGCTATTTAAATCGGTTACCATAAGCGGGGCATAAAAGGCGGTTCCAGGAAGAAGGTCCTGCGGCTGCAAATCCTGTGCATTCAGATTGAGTGATAATAATTCCGAATAGGATTGCCGGTCTTCACTGGAAGAAGATTGATGTTCTAATTGGGCACCGTGCAGAATTGGCCCGTTTTGCCAAAAAGCGGCGTATCGATCGACGTCCTGCGGTTTTTTGATAACGCCGCGATTTACCATTTCACAAAAAATAATCCCTTGGAAGTCGTTTTCAATGGCCAAGAGATAAGGAAGCCAATTCTCTAGGTCTTCTATGGCCCTCATTATGGGAGGGAAATGGCCGGTTAGGGTCAAAAGGGCGTTGCACTGGCCAAAATTATTAAAAGAGTGCGTTTTGTCGAGCAAAGCCGCCAGTTTTTCTGGTTTGGTATAAAGGGTTAGCTGTTGAGAAAGATAATTTTGATAAAACGAACCTATGGCCAAATGCTGGTGAAATTCATCAAAGGTCAAACCGTCCTGGTCTATATCTGCGCTGACCATTTCATTTGGAATACATTGTGCAGAAATCCTGCCGTCTTCTTGGTTATCACAGCGGTCGAGCAGCAAAAAACGAGCGTAAGTTTGTCCAAAAAGGGCCGGGATATCCATGAAAAGCTCCTAGTTCTTCCTAGTTCTTCTGACGGTTATTTATCTTGGGGAAAACTAATAAATTTCACTTTTTGCCGGCGATTATGCTTAAATCTCTGCAAGTTTCAGCTTTCCCAAACCGATTAAGTATATAAGGAACACCTATGAGTGTCGAAAAAGCAGGATTAACTCCTGGTCAAATATACCAAAAGGCATACCAACGCTTTAACCAGCTTGATGCCGGCGACGGGGCACAAGATGGAAAAATTAATTTATGCGTCCTTAACAAGGCCGGCGAAACATCTTCTGTTGCTCCCTTCGACCGCGATGGCAGCAACAGTATTCATTTCCATGAATATGCGTTGGGAACCGTTAATCCTTCCGCTTTGGGCCAAAGCGGGACAGCAGTCAGCGAGAACATTACTGTCATTGTAGAAACGCTCGAGAGAGCGAAATGGGGCGAAGAACAAATTGACGAGTTCCTGCAAATTATTTTCCAAGGAGCGGGAGAAAATTTAACCGAGGTATTGGATGAAACGGCCCAATGTATATCGATCCTTGCGAAAAGGTCTTTGGAAATTTTCCCAAAAGTAGAAGTTGCCAATTTATCACTGACAGAACATATCCTATCGCCTTCTAAAGCTGATACACCACAAGGAAGGCTTGAACAGCTATTAACTATATTATCAACTGCCTGCGGCATAACTGTCCTGGCCAGGCAAGAGCAGATGGCGGGACAAGCTCTTGAGCAAACCATGGCTGCGATTTTTGGAAAAACTTCTTGCGCTGTTTTTTTGATTAAACCGGTCCATGGGATGCAAAATCGCCGCCTGCTGGCTGCTTTATTGGAGGGAAGCCATAGTGTATTTAATGGTATAGCACCCCAGGAGTTCGTTGATAAATTGAATTCGCTGGATGAAAATACATGTTGCTTTTTAGCTCAAGCCGCATTAACCGGAAAATTTGAAAGCCTGCAGGACCTGGAAGATTGGGCGCAGGAATTAGTTGGATGCGATATGGCAAGCGATGACGGCCTTATTCCTTTGCTCTGGAGCGATTTAATAAAAGATGAAAAAGAAATAAGTGCATGGAGAAACATATTCTCCTCTTTATCGCCCTTCCAAAAAGAGGTGTTTACCAGTTTATTGCAGCAAAATGCCATCGCCAATATCGACGAAGCGCGCGCGATATTATTAATTTTAAGCCCAGACGATTTGCAAGAAGAACTCGGCGACTTGGGTTTGTCGGTTAACAACTGGTTTGAATTGAGCGATTTAAATGTTCGCGAAAAGGAAGCTTATGAAAAACTGCGATTAGCCAGTTCAGCCAAAGAAAGAACGGCCATTATTGCCAGATTTAATGCGCGGGACATATCAAGGGAAGAGGGCTATTCTGCCGGAGACGGAGTTTATGCCACCACAATTAATTGGACAAAAGTTGCCGAGCTCTTAAATTATAAAGCGGGAATATCTTTAGAAGCCGAATTTGCGCCTTTGTTAATTGAGGCTGCTCGCCAGCTTCCTCTATCTGCTTCTCTTGATCAGGTAAAAGTTTTTTTTAAGAAGGTTCCCGACCAATATATTTTAAGCCAATTGTTGGCGGGCGAAAAGACCAAAGAAAAATTATTGCACTGGGCCGACTTATACTGGAAAGAGATTCGGCCAATGCTGGGGCATGTCTTTTTACAAACTGACAAACTTGAATACGGCAGCCGCCTGCGCGGCCAATTATCCCGGCAAGGTATGGAGTTCGGCAGGGCGGTTTCCACTGCCGATAAGCCCAGTTTTATTGCCGCCATTGACGTGGTTGATTTCAATACTTTGGAAGCACGCTCGATCCCAGCTCATTTTGCCGTCTTAGGTTCAAATAGAATATTAGTCACCCTGTGCGATCGGGCATATTATCAATCATTCATTATGAATCCGGATAATCCGCGTTCCTTCCGGGAATTTATCCGGACAAATTTAGGAGAAGCCGATGACCCTTCACAGGCCTATTTTGTCTGTTATTTCCCAAAAATTCAGCTATCGAGGGCCGGCCAGTCATATACGGTTTCAACCAATTACCAAACCACCGAAGGGAACCCGGAAATATTGTTTGGCAAGACCAGCTCTTCGACTGCCAGCGGGGGGCCAAATGCAGAAGACCAAAAAACCGCCCTCTCCCTTTTTATGCAGGCATTGGAGGAAGAGGATTTTTATTTAGATGAAAGCGGTGCTTTTTTCCAAGATCATTTATCGGATAGTTTGCTGGGAAGGATTGCACAGGAAGAATACCTGGAATTTGAAGAGATCTTCGAACTAATGCAGATAATGGATACTGGAAGGGCAAAAGTTATCCTCTGCAATGTATTTGGTATTAGCGATGAAGATTATGCATGTTATACGGAAGAATTGGAAATGGTTCTCAGGGACGCTAGCGCAGCCCAAGAGCAAATGAGTCGGGAAGAATTTTTATTGCGGGCCTTAGAAATATGTGACGGCCGTGCTATGCTGGCCTCGATCTTGGCTTATAACGTCCTTTATGAAACCAGGGAGGTGTTATTAGAGCGCTATCCCGCTGCTTTTTACATTGAACCGGGACAGCAGGACCCGGTGGGGGCAATTTACCATTATTATGGAACCTTCTTTGGCGCTTATGCCGTGCAAAAGTGCCTGGTAGAACGCTATTATAGCGATCCGAATTATGCGGAGCAGATTGACCAACAAGTCGAAGAGATAAAGGCAAAAATACAAATTAATCCCCAATCCCAGACCATTGAGGGCGTAACAGATCTTGAGCTCCTTCTATACATACAATATCGGTTACTGCAAGAACAGGACGCGGAAATGAGAGAAATATTAACCCTGGCCGGCATTTTTAAGGAAGAAGTGTTTGAAGACGCGGATACAACGCAGGAAGTGTTCTCTGACGTGATGGGGATGAGCGCTGGACATGCTTTGCATGAGGCAGTTTATGGAGTTGAGCTGACGCGCCGCGGCGCAACTTTTTCCTTAAGCGATAACTACCGGGACGCGTTTGTGGCCATGTTAACGAAGAAAGTAGATGCTGGGGCTGAAATTGGTTTAACTGATACTTATTTAATTGCTGATATGCTGGGACTTTCGCTAAGAGTAATACTGTCCGCGCTTTTTTAAGCTTTAATTCCGGCCTCTTTCATCCGCCTAATAGCTTCAATAATTCTATCTTTGGGAATAGTAATGGCGAAGCGGACATACCCTTCGCCGTAAGTTCCATAACCGCTGCCGGGAACAACCAGAATCCCGCACTTTTCAAGCAGTTTTTCGGCAAAAGAAGCAGACGTTTCTTCTTTGGGCACCGGAACCCACACGTAGAAAGTGGCTTTGGGCTTTTCCATTTGCCAGCCAAGTGAATTTAAACCGTCAATTAAAACGTCCCTGCGCCCTTCGAAAACTTTATTATTCTTGGCAACTACCTCTTGCGGCCCAGATAAAGCTTCGATTCCCGCCAGTTGGATGGCCTTGAACGCTCCACTGTCAAGATTAGATTTAATAGTGGCTAAGGCAGTTACTGCTTCCGCATTGCCCACCGCCATCCCAATCCGCCAGCCCGTCATATTGTAGGTTTTGGAGAGGGAATGGAATTCAATGGCAACCTCTTTTGCCCCTGGAACTTCAAGCACACTGTGCGGCTTATATCCATCATAGCCCATTTCAGAATAGGCCAAATCGGAAACCAACAGAAGGTTATTCTGTTCGGCAAACCGGACGCATTTTTCAAAAAAAGCCAAGTCGGCCACCGCGCCGGTGGGGTTATTGGGATAATTGATAAACAATAGTTTGGCCTTTTTGAGAATATTAGCCGGGATATTATCCAGGTCAGGGATAAATTTGTTTTCAGCCGTAAGCGGCAGGAAATAGGGTTCGCCGCCGGCCAATAGTGTCCCGATCTTGTATACGGGATAAGCTGGATCGGGAACCAGCACAACGTCCCTCGGATCAATAAAGGCAAAAAAGAGATGAGCAAGCCCTTCTTTGGATCCGATCAAGGCGCAAATTTCATCCCGCGGATTAAGCTCCACATTGAAGCGTTTTTTATACCATTTGGAAACCGCTTTGCGAAAAGCAAATTCACCTTTTGATGTAGGGTAGTTGCCGGCTTCGGCGCTTTCCAAAACTGCATGCATCTTTTGGTAAATATTTGCCGGGGTTGGCAAATCGGGGTCGCCAATGCCAAAATCAATTATATCCACGCCTTGTTTTTGGAGCTGTTCTTTTTTTTCTTCGATTTTAACAAAAAGATAAGGGGGAATTAATTGTAAACGTTTCGATTGGCGCATTGCTTAATGATAGCAACTTTTTAAACTTTTTTCTAGCCCGCGTTAACCACAGAACAGATAGGTAAAGTAATAGTTACCGTTGTTCCTCCCCCTGCCCGGCTGGTTGCCTGCACCTCTCCCCCGGCTTTCCGGATGTATTGGCCGGCCAAAAAACACCCAATCCCTGTCCCTTTTTGCCCTTTAACTGTTGAGACCGGTTCTTGGAAAAGCCGTTCCTTTACTTGTCCCGGGATTCCTACTCCATTATCCGCTATCGAGATAGTAATTTGATTTCCTCGTTTAAGCAATATAACTTTGACCTCTTTATTTTCCCCAGAATCGAGAGGAAATGCTTCAATCGCATTAGAAACTACAATTTCCAAAATATCCTTGAATTCGCTGGGCGCTAACGGCACAAGAATCTGCGCTGTTTCATCCGCGATGCTAACTTCCAATCTTACCTGGTAAAATATTGCCAACGACTGAAGCAGTTCAATAATAGTTCGTACTTCCTGCTCGGCAAAGCTACGTTGGTCTTCCTTTGTACGCGCAAACCCTAGCGAAGCTTGAGTTGCTTGTTCTAATTTTGCAACCGCCATGCTTAATTTCGCGACCGTGTCTTTACATTGTTTAATCGCCTTCAGTATAATTTTCCACTCTTCTGCCGTGGGGACCCGATCCAAGCTAACCTCTTGCGCTTTATCACATAAGGCCGTTAATCCATCTGAGAGCAGTTCTGCTTGGCCTCTAACTACTTGCATCCTATTTTTTATTCGATGTAATATTGCTGCCGCCAGCCGCCCAAGCAGGGCTTGCTTTTCGGATATTTTCACTGCATGTCTTAATATACTTATTTCGGTTTTTGCCCTTTGACCTGCCCGGCGAATTGCCCAATTGGCAAATTTTTGCCCGGTTCTGGTTAACGGGATTGTTGACCTGACCTTCATACTTCTCTGTCGAAACAAAAAAGCGGGAATTTCAGCTTAATTTGCGCAGTAAATCTTCAAACCCCGGGAAAGAGGTTCCGATACAATCGGTATTCTCTATTTCCGTTTCCCCGTCAGCGATTAATCCGGCGACAGCCAGCATCATAGCAATGCGGTGATCCCCATAACTCTTGACCCTTGCCCCTTGGAGCTTGGTACCTCCCTCAATAACCATCCCATCTTCCCGTTCAGCAATTTTGGCTCCCATTTTCTTTAGCTCGGAACAGACCGTCTTAATTCGGTCGCTTTCCTTCACCCTCAACTCGCGCACTCCAACGATTTCTGTAATTCCTTCGGCCTGCGTCGCCGCCAGAGCAATGATCGGAATTTCATCAATAATGCGCGGAATAATTTCGCCACCAATCTTTTGAGCTTTGATCTTTGAACTTTGAATTTTTATGTCTCCCCTCGGTTCTTCGCAAATTACCTGCTCGTTAACAATTTCCAAGTTCGCTCCCATCCGGTGTAAGACGTCGATAATGCCGGTGCGGGTGGGATTTAGTCCAACGTTGCGGATTAACAGTTCGGAGTTGGGAACAAGGAGTGCGGAAACAATAAAAAAGGCGGCGGACGAAATGTCGCCAGGGACATCAACCGTAATTCCATCAAACTCTTTTCGACCAATGACCAACGACTGACGACCAACGACTTTTATTTGTGCGCCAAAGTGGGCTAACATGCGCTCCGTATGGTCGCGGGAAGGGTGCTTCTCGATAACCGTTGTTTCCCCTTCAGCCAACAGGCCGGCTAAAAGGA
>JASEHX010000010.1:12311-24539 GCA_030018645.1 Candidatus Margulisiibacteriota bacterium
AGGATGGCAGACTTAACTTGCGCCGACGCTATCGGCAATTCATAGTTAATCCCTTTAAGCTTCTCGCCAATGATCTTCAACGGCGGATAAACCTCTTCTTGCCCCTTGCCCCTTGCTCCTTGGCCAACTATATTTGCCCCCATTTTTAGCAACGGCTTAACCACCCGCAGCATCGGCCGGCGCTGGATTGACGCATCCCCCGTAATCTGCGAGTTAAAGTTCTGTCCAGCCAAAATGCCCATCAGCAAGCGGATGGTCGTGCCCGAATTGCCGACATCCAATATCCCTTCCGGCTTCTTCAAACCAAACAACCCTTTGCCCTCAATAGAAATTTTACATTCATTTGTCATTCTGATTGCTATCCCCATCTTCCTAAAGCAGTCAATCGTCGCTAAACAATCCGCACTGGGCAGGAAACCGATAATAGTTGTTTCTCCCTTGGCTAAAGCCCCCAGCATCACAGCCCGATGCGAGATTGATTTATCGCCTGGTACGGTTCTTTTCCCGCGGATTCCTTTGCTCGGTTTAATTACTAATTTTGCCATATTTTATTCTCTATTATGTTGTATAATAAACAATAATATGCCGACTATCAAGCAATATATTGAATCCGCCAACGTCTATGACAAGAATTTTCTCGGCACCATCGCCTTCCGCCATGAGAATTTGGTTTTGCCTGACGGTAGTAAAATGGCGCTAGGAATTGATGACGGCCACTGGGTACTGGTATATCAGGGCAAAGCTGGTTCGACTTTTAAGGTTTATAATTACAATCAGCACGAAAATTCCATGGCCGTTGACCAAAAACCAGGAAATGATGAAGACAAAAAGCACATGTTCAAACTGCTGTGCTACTTCTTCGCGCAGGCGCAAACCGACGATCTGGTTACCATTCTACCGCCGGAAGTATTGACCACTAACGAAGGAAATTTAATATGATTAAAATCCACGGTTTGGGCGCCTTTGGCATCGTCCCATTTTTGACGGAAGATACCCTAAAGCAAGCAAAGCTGGCCAATATCAGCACTCGCGCCGGAAAAATTGCCTATTTAATGTCGCTGGGCGAAAAAGCCAAAAAGCCGGAAATTAAAGAAGGTATTGCGCCGGCCCGCGGGGCATTAAAGTGGATCGCCAAGGTCATGGATGAGGAGGAAGAGAAAAAATGAGATCAGATCTTTGCAAAAAAGGGCTGGAACGGACCCCCGCCCGGGCTTTATTTTACGCCACCGGCCTTAAGAAAGAAGATTTTGGCAAGCCCTTTATTGCCATTGCCTCTTCTTATACCAACCTGGTCCCCGGCCACGTCAACATGCGCGAGCTGGAAAAAGAAATTGAAAAAGGCATTCGCGCCGCCGGCGGCGTCCCTTTCATCTTTGGCGTACCGGCTATTTGCGACGGGATTGCCATGGGTCACAAGGGCATGCATTATTCCCTGCCCCTGCGGGAATTAGTCGCCGATTGCGTTGAAACCATGGGAGAGGCCTACCAACTTGACGGATTGGTGCTTCTGACTGCTTGTGACAAAATTACTCCCGGCATGCTCATGGCCGCCGCCCGGCTCAACATCCCTTCAATTGTGGTTACGGCTGGGCCGATGAAATCAGGTAATTATCAAGGCCGCCGCTTATCTTTGGTGAAAGATACTTTTGAGGCCCTAGCCGCTTATCGTGCCGGAAAAATGAGCCAACAAGAATTGCAGGCCTTGGAATGCCGTTCCTGCCCCGGCCCCGGCGCCTGCCAGGGGCTGTATACCGCCAATACTATGGCCTGCGTCAGTGAGGCCTTAGGAATGTCCCTGCCTTATTGCGGAACCCGCCTGGCTATTTCCAAAGATAAGAAAAAAATTGCCTATGAGAGCGGAAGGACCGCCGTAACCTTAGTAAGGAAAAACCTCAAGCCGCGGGATATCATGACGCCGGCGGCTTTTCGCAACGGCATTCGCCTTGACATGGCGCTGGGCGGATCAACCAATACCGCCCTGCACATCCCTGCCATTGCCCACGAAGCCAACATTAATATTCCTTTAGAGCTTTTTGATAAGATCAGCCGGGAAACCCCGCATATTACCGATATTTTACCGTCGGGCAAATATTTTATGGAGGACTTTGATGCCGCCGGCGGGGTTCCCGCCGCTTTGCATGTCCTGCAAAGCCGATTAGAGAATGCCAAGACGGTCAGCGGAAAAACCATTATGCAGATTGCCAAGGCCGGAAAAGTCTTGGACGATGATGCCATCCGCCCGCTCAACCATCCTTATCACCCCGAAGGCGGCATTGCGGTGTTAAAAGGGAACCTAGCGCCTTACGGATCAGTTATTAAGCAAACCGCCGTTTCAGAGAACATGAAATATTTCGTGGGAGTTGCCAAAGTTTTTGAGCGCGAAGAAGATGCTATGCACGCCATTATGCAAAAGAAAATTAAATCGGGCGATGTGGTTGTGATCCGCTACGAGGGACCCAAAGGCGGCCCCGGCAAAAGGGAAATGCTTTCCCCCACCGCCGCCATTACCGGCATGGGGCTATCCACCTCCGTGGCCCTTATTACCGACGGTAGATTCTCGGGCGGAACGCAGGGCCCCTGCATCGGCCATATTTCGCCCGAAGCGGCCGACGGCGGACCGATTGCTATTATCAAAAACGGGGACAAGATCGAGATTGACATCCCTAATCGACAGTTAAACCTGCTGGTCAGCAAAGCTGAAATCAAAAGGCGCCTAAAACATTTTAAGCCCTTACCGCCCAAGATCAATAAGGGCTGGTTGGCCCGCTACCAAAAGCTGGTAACCTCCGCCCACACTGGCGGGGTGTTAAAGTAGCAGGCCCTTATATTTGCATTACAATATTCAACGTGCTAAAATTCGGCATCATGGTAAAAGATAAGATTGAAATACTGCTTGAAGAAATTAGGAATGATGTCAAATTGGCTTTAGAAGGGCACGATATTATTAGAAGGGAAATGCATGAGAAATTCAGCGAATTAAAATTAGAGGTTGATATGGTTAAAGGTGCAGTTGAATATGTTGCTAAAAAAGTCAATATGATCGAAAAGAAATTAGACGACCACATCCGCCAGCCGGCGCACGTTTGATTGATATGGACATTAAAGTTGTCAACGCCTTCCTGGCCGAGTATATTAGGCCCGAAGCTCCCTCTCGTTTTACCATCGTCGGCATGCCGCTCAATATTGCCCTCAAAGACCCGGAGAAACCCTGCTATCCCCTGCTCTCCTTTGTCCATATGCAGGCGGAGTCGGCAGGCAAAGCCGAGCTTGCCCTGCGCATTGTAGACACCAAGGCCAAAAAAGACGTTGCCGCCTACAAGGTTAATTTGGAAATAAAGGCCGAAGATCCCAATCTTAAAAGGGACGGTTTTGTCAATATGGCCATCCTGCGGCCGGTGGGGAAAATTACTTTCGACCGCGCTGGCGAATTTACCGTAGCCATTGCGATCGACAAGATTGTAAAGAAGTCGTTTAAGTTGTCGGTGATTAAAGTTTAAAAGGGTATCAGGGAATCAGGTTATCAGTTAGCAGGATATCAGATTATTAGAGGATCAGATTATTAGAGGATCAGATTAAAAGCTGGAGATGATTTTTTTTATCAACATCTCCTGATCTCCTGATTCCCTCCCTACTGATCCCCTGATCTGCTGATCTGCTCACTTCTTCGCCCCCGCTTTCCCCCTCACCCAATTGATATAGCCGTTTATTCCGCGAATTACTTCCTCGTATCTTGCAATTAATTCCCGCCCTTTATCAATCGATAAATAGCATTTCCCCTGAATTGCCCTAATGTGATTTTGTGTTTCCCCTGCTTCTTTCCTTGCGACAAAAAAACCTTTTATTTTGTCTTTATAATAAAAACTCGTGTGTCCTTCCGCAATGTTATCTGGAACGGATGATGACGAACGTTCTATCTGATCCCTAATGCGGAAACGCTCATCCCGCGGTAAAGTTCGGCAAATGATATGAATTTCAAGCATCAATTGATGCGCCTTTTGCCATACCCATAATTTTTCAAATCCGGCCACCACCTGCTTTTCCTTATCATTTTCCATCTGATCCTCTGATCCCCTGATCTCCTTCCCACTGATTTCCTGATCTCCTGATCCACTCGCTCTCCGTCCTTCTACTCCACTTTCGCAATAATCCATAAACAGCCCTCCCTAACAAGCACTAGCAACTTTATTGCCAACCCATCCTTTGCTAATCCACTCGCAAATTGGCCCCATTCCGTCGAACCTTCGCCACCCCAGTGTCAATAAATTATACAATCGTACATTACCGACCTCCATTTTCTCGATACGGGCTTCGTTACCGTAACCGACTTACAATCCCCTTTCCCTAAAGATCCATGCAAGTTCCACCCCACTTGTTGCGATAATACTAGCGAGACCCAACAATTGAATATGCGCCATCTGCAAATTAAGGGCAACTATATATGTAAGCAGATGGTTGCCTTTAAGTTTAATAGGGGGAAATAAATGAGGGACAAGATCTCCGGGAAATTAGGAAAGCTGGTAATAACCGGGCTGATTGCTTTTGCCGCTTTATTAACTATCTTTTCTGCGCAAGCATTAGCAGACTGGAATGAAACAACTGAAGTAGATTTCAATTATTCAACTTCTGCTAGGAATATGGCTCCGCATCCTATTACAGATCCTTCAGGCAACCTCCACATTATTTATTGTAAGTACAACAGCACCTATTCTATGTATAACCTTTATCATAAATATATGCCGGCTGGTTCTTCAGAATATGGATCAGAAACACAATTAAATTCAGAATTTTATAGTTACTTTTCAGTCGATCCGGCCAATGTCGCTGTCGCGGTAAACAGTTCGGGAACTCTCACTGTCGCGTGGAAACTTGATGGATACGATACGGTTTGCTACAGTGAAGGAAGTATCTCCGGTTGGTCAACTCCTTCTCATTTTACTTCTTCAAACGCCATTTATAATATCGATATTGCTGTCTCTCCATCTGACGATTTAGCATATATTTATTATACAAGCTCTTCTGGGCTTCGATTTTATGTAAACCAATACGCAATAAGTACGGGAAGTGATACAAATTTAACCTATTATGTGCTTGGATATTCACTGGGAACAACTTATCTTGATGTTGCCATTGATGATGCTGAGACAAAACACATTGTATATGGTGATTCAAATAACATATTACATACTATTCGCTATTGGAACTCTTATACATTATCTGAACAATATATTAGTGGGACAACCGCTGCCTATCCATCAATTGTTGTTACCCCCAACGTTGCTCCTTATTATGTTTACGGTGATGTCCATATCGTTTGGCAATATGTTGACGGCAGCAATTATGGCATTGGTTATGCTAAATATGATCCGGTCAGCGGTTTAATAACCAGCGATGATGCTGTTGCTCCAGCCAATTCTACCGATAAGTACTATCCTGATTTATCTATCGATTCAAACCAAAACTTACTTCTTACTTATTTATATGAGACTATATTCTCAAATTCTATAAAGGCGAAAATAAAGCCGGTTGGACAATCTTGGGACGATGCAACCACTGCAACTTTATATACTTTGGATGACAGCACCTACGCCAACCCAAAAATAACCATCGATAACCAAGATAGTGCCCATATTGCTTGGCATGATTATGATGGCACTAGTTGGAACCATGTGTATTCTATCTCCCTCGACCGCACCACTCCGGAAGTAACGCTTTCCACTCCGGCCAACAACAGTTATTCTTCCGCTGCCGCCACTTTTACCTGGAGCGGTGAAGATAATATGTCAGATTTAAGCTATATCTTATCTGTTCGCAAAACTGGCAATCCCGCAACCACCTATGCCACCACCCAGGAAACCTATTCGTTAAGCGGTTTGGCCGCCGGAACCTACCGATGGTACGTTACCGCCACCGACGAGGCCGGCAATTATACCGACTCGGAAACCCGCACTTTAACCGTAGATGCTTCCGAGCCAACCATTAGCGCCGGCCAAATAAGAGTATTACCTACCTACAAGTACTATGTAGGGTCCCCAACCTATCGTTATTGGCACGATGTTTCTTCGGTTTTTGCCACCATTGAAGCCACCGATGCTAGTTCAGGTGTTAGCGCGATCTATTATCGATTTTACGCGGTGGGCGCAACCGCACCTTCCTATACCCTATACACCCCGGGCACTTCAATTGAAGTTTCCGGCGAAGCCGCCTATTACTTTTCTTGTTATGCCGTAGATAACGTCGGCAATGTTGGAGTTGCCCGCTCCCGCAATTTAGGCATCGACATAACCGACCCAACCACCACTGCTAGTGCCTCTCCCACCGCTAATGGAAATGGCTGGAATAATTCAACCGTAACAGTTACAATGACTGCAACCGACGATGCCGGCTCCGGCGTAAAATCAACCAAATACAAAACAAACGGCGGAGTCGCTCAGCCTTATTCCGCTCCTTTTGCCATTTTGGCACAAGGCACCGCTACTATTGAGTATTGGGCGATTGATAATGTCAATAACACCGAAGAAACCAAGCGTTTAACGGTAAAGATCGACACTTCTGCCCCCTCCATCGGCCGCTTCCCTGACGTTACTAGCGGCACTTACCCATCCTTTGAAGTTATTGCCGGCGATGCCCGTTCCGGCTTATCGCTCATCACCATTGAGGCCGGCGGCACCAGCGAAACAGTCGTTTGTTCTGGTGATACATACGATGGGACAATTGTTTTTTCGTCTCCTCTGCGCAACGGGACTTACACGGCAACTATTAGCGTAATCGATGCCGCGGGTAATTCCAGTACCGATACTGCCGCCCTTACAGTGGCCAGCGCTCTATCAGTAGCCCTTAATTCTCCCTCCCCCGAAGCCAACGGCTACACCAGCTCACTCCCCACCATTAGCTGGGAGGCAAGTGGGGATAATGCCATCTCTAGCTACAATCTATACCGGGATGGAACACTTCGCTACTCTGGAACGGCAGAAACATATTCCTTTTTGATCCCCTTATCGGCCGGCTCCCACGCTGTCACGGTAGAAGTTCTCGATATTATTGGCAATATTGCTAGCGCTGAAAGTACAATTTTAGTTGACAGAGCCGCTCCGGTTACCACCGGTACCGCCTCGGCTAGCCCAATCGTCGGCTCCTGGTATGACCAAAACCTAACCGTAACCCTTTCTCCCATCGATGTCGCTTCAGGAGTCGGTTTTACTTATTATAACCTTGACGGCGCCGCAACAAGTGAATACTCCAGTCCAATTTCGGTCAGCGGCGACGGGACGCATAGCTTGACTTTCTATTCTATTGATTTAATTGGCAACCAAGAAACTATTGGCTCCTATAATACGCGCTCCTACTCGATTGATACTGTCGGACCTACTACCGCCATTTCCCTTTCTCCTACCACTCCCGCCGGGGGTTGGTATAACCAAGCGGTAACTACTACTATTTCAGCCGACGACGGCGGCGGATCCGGCGTCCTCCAAACTATTTATGTATTAAATTATGACTACGGTTCGATATATTCCTACAACGGTACCCCAATATCCTTTAATACCGAAGGGACAACCACTATCGAGGCCTGCTCCAGAGATAACGTCCTCCTTCCAGGAGCGGTAACTACCACTGAAGTTAAAATTGACCTTTCCGATCCCGTAATCACCGCCTTCTCCCAGACCGGGACAGGTTCAAATCCAACTTTTGAAGTCCGCGTTAGTGATGTCTATTCTGGATTAGCTTCTATGACTATTCGGGTCGGGGCTACTACCGAAACCATTGCTTGCTCCGGTAATTCATATTCCGGAACTTACACATTAAACACTCCTTTACGCAATAATACTTATAGCGTCCTATTAACCATTACGGATGTGGCCGGAAATTCCACTTCTGAAACGATTACCATTACTGTAGCTGCCAGTTTATCCGTTACCTTAAATGATCCTTTCCCTTACAGCAACGGCTACACTAGTTCTTTGCCAACCTTCAGCTGGTCGTCAGCCGGGGGAGCAGGATTATCGTATTACTCTCTTCTCATACAAGACCGTGCCGGTCTGATCTCCTACCGGGGCACCGCAGAAACGTACGTCCCAACTAGTGAACTTTCTCCTGGAAACTTTGTTGCGCGCATCTATTTTGTTGACATTCTTGGTAATAGCAGTTCAGATGCTTATTCCATCTGTGTAGACGCATCTAGCCCGACAACCTTGGCCGATTTGTCCGGCACCCTGGGCGGCGATGGCTGGTATTCTTCTGCGGTCGAAGTGACTTTAAGCGCTACCGACGAAGGTCAAGCCGGTGCCTATAAGACCTATTATCAATTAAATACCAGCGAAGCCGGCAGTTACAGCGAATACACCGGACCGTTAACCATTTCAACTACCGGTACAATTACCCTTTATTATTATTCGGTTGACGCGGTTGGAAATACAGAAAGCATCAAATCAACTACTTTAAAAATCGACACCGCCGCCCCTTCGGTAAGCACAACTTTAAGTCCTGCCACCCCGGTCAGCGGCTGGTATGCCCAGACCGTTACCGCTACTTTAGGCGCAACGGATGACCTTTCCGGACCAGACAATATTTACTATAAATGGAATGCCGATGAAAGTTATGCGGAATATCTCGCCGCAACCTCCATTGCCCTGGAAGGCGCCAATATCCTTTACTATTACGCGACCGATATTGCCGGCAATATTTCATCTACCAGCGAGCAAACGGTCAAGATCGATACTTCTTCTCCGGAAGCGTCTTTCAGCCAAACCGGCACGGGAGCCAATCCTTCGTTCTCCATTTCAGCCAGCGATTCCTTGTCGCAGTTAAACAGCATTTCCATCATCATCGGCGGCACAGAAGAAACGGTGGCGGCAGGAATTAGCGCTGAAACTTATTCCGGGACTTATACTTTAGTAAAATCCCTGGCTAACGGCAATTATCTAGCCACACTTGAAGTAGTTGATAACGCCGGGAATATTGATGTTGTTACTTTAAATACAACCATTACTAGTACTGTGTCAGCAACGATTAACTCGCCCAGCCCGCTGACCAACGGCTATACTGACCCAACACCCACCATTAGCTGGACCGCCAGCGGCGACCAAACCATTGCCAGCTACCGCTTATATGAAGGCAGCGGACTGGTCTATTCTGGGACCAGCACCAGTTATACTTTTACCGACAGCTTATCTGATGGTGAACACAGCATAAGTTTGGAAGTGATTGATGCTTTGGATAATATTGGCACAGCTACTGCGACTATCACGGTTGACGCCACCGGCCCCGCTTTTTCAACCAGTGAGATTTACAGCACCGATGCTGACAGCATCATTTTTAACCGCGTCTTATTTACCGACAGTAAAAGCGGCATTGAAAGCTGGCAGATTACCCTTTGGAAATACAATGCCGATACCGGTGAATGGGATTCAGCGGACAGTGGTTCGCATACTTATGGATCGGGCCTATATTCCGCCTATATGACCAATACCTTCTCTTCCTTGGCGGTTGGCAGTTACCGCTTCCAAGTGGTTCTAACCGATAATTTTGACAATACCACCGTCCAAACCAAT
This sequence comes from Candidatus Margulisiibacteriota bacterium, assembly GCA_030018645.1. Classification (GTDB taxonomy): domain Bacteria; phylum Margulisbacteria; class WOR-1; order O2-12-FULL-45-9; family O2-12-FULL-45-9; genus JASEHX01. The sequence continues at coordinate 21,860 of JASEHX010000010.1, forward strand.
GAATGTCATGTAGGTGAAATCAGCAGTGTGACTGTTTCTGCCTCCAGCACTACTATCAACTTGGATGAAAGCGTCGATCTAAGTGCCCTGGTTGCTTATCAGCTTGAGGATGGCACCGCAATTTCTTATTCCTGGACCGCTTCCGGCGGGACATTGACCAGCACCGGCAGTTCGGCCGCCTTCTCTTCCAGTTCTGCCGGCACTTACACCATCACGGCCTGCGCCTCGGCCTACGACGGAGAAATAAGCGCTTCCGGCAGTATCCAAATTACGGTCAGCTCGCTAACCGTTAGTTTATCGGCTTCTTCTATTACCCTTTTGGTCGGCGAAACGGCCACCCTTTCGGCTGAAACATCAGGGATAAGCAGTGAAGCCGCTTCTTCCTACACTTGGTCTGCCAGCGGCGGGACTATTTCTGGCAGTGCAGAGACGGCCTCCTTTACCCCTTCCGCTTCCGGCACTTACACCATTACTGTTGATGCAACCGCTTGCGATTCTTCTTCCCAAGATGCCATTACTATTACTGTCAATCCGGTCGTTGACAGCATTGAAATAACGGCGGATGCCGCTTCAATTACTAGCGGATCAACCCTTACCTTAACGGCAACAATTTTTGGGCAATTGGTTTCTGGCGAAACAGTCGATATTACCAGCCAGGTTGACGCCAGCCAGATTAGCTGGACCGCTTCCGGCGGCACCATTACCAGCACCGGTTCTTCAGCCGCTTTCAGCGCCAGCACCGATGGAACGTACACGATTACAGTCACCTATAATGGTGACTCCAGCTCCATTGAAGTGGTGGTCAACAGCAGCGGGCCGGAAATTGAAGCAACCATTGACGGGGACGAATTGACCGATAATGCCATCATTAGCTCCAGCCCGAACCTATCAATTACGATTACCGACAATAACGGCATTGACAGCAGCAGCATCACGGTAACCGTAGACAACGAAGAAGTCAGCAGTTCATACCTTAGCATTAATGCCGCCGCAACTGATCAATCCGGCATTACCAATTATACCGTGGCCTTTGTCAGCAGTTACGCCCTGACCGAAGGAACCCATTCTTTAACTATCAACGCAAAAGATAACAGCGGGACAACCGGTACGGTTACCTATAGCGGACTGCAAGTAAGCAATACTGTGGCCGTTTCCGGCATACCGATGAACTATCCTAACCCCTTCAAGCCGGTTTCCGCCCAAACCACTACCATCAAATATACTTTAACGGCTGACGGCGATATCAAGGTCTTGATCTTTGATATTACGGGCAAACAAATCTGGTCAAACTTGTACGCTTCCGGTTCTGAAGGCGGCAAAGCCGGCGCCAACTACGTAACTTACGACGGCAAAAACGCTTTCGGATCGGCCCTGGGCAACGGTGTGTACCACTACTTCATCATTAATAACGGTAATGTCATTGGCCGCGGACAGATAGCGGTGGTTAATTAAGGGAGAACAAAGCATGAAAACTTATTTAAAATTGATTATTGGAATTTTATTTGTAATTTGTAGTTTGTTATTTGTTGTTTCCGCGTCTATCGCCTCAACTTCCACCGCGGACATCAGCATCGTCGCCATCGGCGCCCGGTCGGTGGCCATGGGCGGTTCAGGGGTAGCCGTTGCCGAAGCGAACAATACTTTTGTCAATCCGGCCGTCATTGCCAGCACTAAAGCTTGGAACTTCACTTCTCTTTCCAGCCAGGTATTGGGAACAGTTGACTATAAATTCCTAAGCGGCAATTATAAATTAGCCAAAGGCGTCCTGGGCGTATCATATGTGGGCGCATCTTCGCCCGCCGGCTACAGCACGACCGACGAACTATCGCTTTTATCGGCTACACCCATCAATTACGCCGCCAGCGTGGTGGCTGTTTCCTACGGATTAAACTTTGCCGACTTTAACATGCCGGAAAAGTTAGGTGAAATTGCCGTAGGGGCCAATTTAAAATATTTCAACCAAGGTTTTACCGGCACCTCTATTTCTGATTCCGGCTCCGGCCTGGGCGCGGATATCGGCATACTGCTGTTATCCAATCCTAATTTTACCGTCGGCGCCGCTTTCCAAAACCTGGGCACCAGCCGCATTACCTGGACTAACAGTTATACGGACGCGCTGGAATCGGCCGCCCGCATCGGCTGTGCCGGCAAAGTGCTTGACGGCAAAATTCTGCTAGCCGGCGATATTGAACAATCTCTGTCGGAAAGCAGTCCTGTTACTTTGCACGCCGGCGTCGAATGGAAGCCAATCAATCTACTCGCGCTGCGCGTTGGTATTGACCAAGATGCCATTAGCTCCACTGCCTCCGTATCTAATCTTTGCGGCGGTGTGGGAATTAGCTTATTTGGTTTTGACGTTGATCTGGCTTACCACCAAGATGCTGCCTTGTCTTCCAATTCCAATTTCTACCTATCTTTCTCTTATGCCCCGCCGGTTGAAAAGAAGGCAGATGCTTCCATAGCTAAAAAAGAAATTAAAAATAGTGATTATCCTCTGCAGTCAGTAAAAAAAGATAATGTCACAGCCGAACCGCACGCTAAATACAGCGCCCCATCCCACTCACAGGAGTATTATAAAACAACCAGAATGGTTAAGTAATATATTCCCTTCAATTAAATTGAGAGCGCGCTACCGCAGATGGCCGCGCTCTCTTTTTTTTCTCCTCCTTCCGTGCTATAA
>JASEHX010000091.1 GCA_030018645.1 Candidatus Margulisiibacteriota bacterium
GAAAAGCATATCTAACTTTGAACTAAAAGTGGTCTAGACAATGGGGTCAAGTGTAAGGTTGCAAAAATGTATACTGGATTATTAGACAGTTTTAATAAGCTTGTAAATGAAAGTAATCCCCGCCGCTTGCGGTGGGGAGTTAGGTCATTAGTATAATCATCCCGTGCCTAAACAATACTACATCAAAACCTACGGCTGCCAAATGAACGTCAACGATTCGGAAATCCTGGCGGGGATTTTGGAAAGGGAAGGATATGTGCCGGCTGAAAAGATGGGAAAAGCCGACCTAATTCTAGTCAACACTTGCTCCATCCGAGCTGGAGCCGAAAATAAGGGGCTCTGGTTTGCCCATTCCATTAAAAGCCTTAAGGAAAAGAATCCTAATTTAATCATTGGATTGTGTGGCTGTGTTGCCCAACAGGAAAAAGAGAATATTCTCAAAAAAATGCCCTTCGTTGATCTTGTCATGGGGCCGCAGGGCATCGACGAGTTTGCCGGGTTGCTGAAGCAAATTGAAACGACTAACGACCTACGACTAACGACCAACGACAAAGGATATGTAACTTATTTTAAGGAACAAGCTTGTTCAACACGTAAGTTGCCAGTTAAACGCGCCAAATCCCCCCGTACTTACGTTAGCATCACCTTCGGCTGCGATAATTATTGCTCATATTGTGTTGTTCCTTATGTCCGGGGTAGGGAAGTGTCCCGGCCAATGGATGAGATATTGGCGGAAATTAAAGCCTTGGATAAGACCATTCATAAAGAAGTCATCCTGTTGGGGCAGAATGTTAACGCATGGGTTGGCGGACTAGCCAATTTATTGCGCGAAGTTAGCGCCATCGCCGGAGTAGAATGGATCAACTTTATGACCTCGCATCCCAAAGACCTAAGCGATGAAATCATTGCTGCCATGGCCGAACTCCCCCAAATTAATCATTATCTCCATTTACCAGTGCAGTCTGGCAGCTCCAAGATTCTCAAAGCCATGAACCGCAAATATGACCGCGATTATTATTTGAAGCTGGTAGAAAAAATTTATTCTAAAATACCGGACATTACTTTAACTTCGGACTTAATTGTTGGCTTCCCGGGCGAAACCGAGCAGGACTTCAAAGATTCGCTGTCAATCATCCGCCATGCCAACTTTGATTCGGTTAATACGCTCATGTTTTCCCCCCGCCCCCAAACTGCCGCCGCCGCCCTGCCTGACCAGATAGACGGACCAACTAAAAATGCTCGTCTGCTGGCGATGATGGAAGTGGTTGAAAATCAGGCCCTAGCAAAGAATCAGCAATTGGTCGGGAAAACATTGGATGCTTTGGTAGAAGGTCCGGCAAAAGACGGCCGGTTATCAGGCAGGACCAGAGGCAATAAAATTGTCTATTTTGACGCTCCGCTGGAATTGCTATACCAAATTAAGCCAGTGAAAATCACTTCTGCAAAATCGTGGGTATTGGAGGGATCTATATCTTCCGGCGTTGGGTGAGGAGCTCCTCAATTTTGGCCAGCAGCTCTTCCGATTTGAATGGCTTAGTGATGTAAGCGTCGGCGCCTACTTCCTTGCCGCGGTCAATATCGGCCTTTTGCACCTTGGCGCTAAGGATAATAATAATCAATTTATTGAATTTTTCATCAAACTTGAGCATGCGGCAAACTTTAAATCCGTCTACTTTGGGAAGCATAATGTCTAAAATAATCAGGTCAGGGTTTTCAGTGCGGGCCTTTTCCAGCCCTTCTATACCGTCTTCAGCGGTGATAACTTCAAAGGAGTTGGCTTCCAGCCGCAGCTTAATTGCGCTTGCCATATCTTTATCGTCCTCGATAACTAAAATGCGGGCTTTTTTCTCAATCATGCGGCGTTACCTTGGGAAGGCTGAATGTAAATTTTGATCCTTTTCCCAGTTCAGAAGTAAACCATATTCTTCCGCCGTGCATTTCGATAATACTTTTACAGATAGATAAACCTAAACCCGTGCTCTTAACTGGGGCATTTTCTTCTTTTTTAATGTGGACAAAACGCTCGAAAACTTTAGAAAAATCATTTTTTGCAATACCGCAGCCCGTGTCGCTGATTGAAAACTCAATAGTATCATTGTAATTATTGGCGTTCAGCGCAATTTTTCCGCCGGACGGCGTATATTTAATAGCATTATCAAGGAGATTTATTATAACCCGCACAATTTGCCCGACGTCAACCCAAACTGAAATTGCCGAAGGGATTTTAAATTCAAGGCTGATGTTCTTTTGCCGGGCTTTGTTGCTTAAAAGGTCGACGGCCTTATGGGCTAATTGAGCCAAATTGCAGGCCTCGCGCTTTAATGTCAGCGAGTGTGATTCAATCTTGGCAATATCAAGGAGATTATCCAAGATCTTGGCCAGGTGATCAATATTAAGGAGTGCCGTGCTCAACAGTTGTTTTTGCTTTTCAGTGATATCCCCGGCAATTTTGTCTTCAACCAATGCGACATTCTCCCGAACGACCGATAAAGGCGTGCGCAGTTCATGGGAAGCCGTGGAGATAAATTCGTCTTTCATGCGGTCAACATCTTTTATTTTTTCTAATATTGCCAGCAGTTTCCGGTTATTACTGGAAAGCTCTTTGCGCTGATCATTCAGGAGGTTGGAAAAATAATAAATGGTTACTGCTAATAATAAGAAAGCCAAACTGGCAAATACGGCTTTGTTATAGATCAGGAAAAACAATTCCTGGGGGGAGAGGGCGTAGTCAGTGCCGTAAATGGGTAATATTTTTAGATAAAGCGCCAGCAGCAGCCCGAGATAAAAAAGGGCAGAAGAGAAAGCAATGACGAAGACGGAAAATGAATAATAGGAAAACATGCCGAACCCGGCCAGAATGATCATGACAAAATATAAGAACCAGAAAGGGCTTTCCAGCCAGCCCGAAATGTAGATAAGAAAAGTAATGGCAATCAAATCCAGAAATTGGAAGATCCATCCGATGGAAATCAACCCCCATAAGCTGCGCGGGCGCTTTAGCATATAAATGACGTGTGCGATTATATTGTAAGCGGCGACAAAGAAGATCAATTGCAGGATTAAAGGCATTGCATTATTGATCCGGGTAGAGAGAAAAACCAAAATAGCTCCCAGGACAATGATAAGATAGCGGACCCCGATGGTCCAGATAAATTTATCCGCAATATCCCGGATGATTATTTTTTCGTCTTGGTAATCCTGCACGGCGTTATGATTATACAATGAGGCAAGATTAAGTTCAATCCCGATGATGAGCGTCTAATAATTTTTCAGGGCCGCTCTTTTGCTCCAGTGATCCCAGCTTATCCCCAAATTTGGTCAATCGCTTTTCGGCTTCCTCATATTTGGAAAAAGTATTTTTCAAGTGATTACCCATTACAATAAAGTCCCCCATTACTCGTTCAAAATCACCTTCCAGCCGGGTTAAATTTTTGAGAATTTCCTGCGCTTGTTCTTCAATCCGCATTCCCCTTAGGCCGAGCAATATGGTTTGCAAATAGCCATAAAATGAATTAGGGGAAACCGGTATAACTTTATTATCAATGGCATATTTAAACAAGCTTTTTTCATCATCCAAATCCTCGTCTTTAATAATGATCTCGTAGTAAACATTCTCGGCCATTATATACATCAGGGCAAAATCAAAGGTCCCTTCGTCCGGCAGGATATATTTTTGTCGGATAGCGTCAATGTGTTTTTTTACATCGCGGACAAACTGTTTTTTAGCTGCCAGGCGCGAATTTTCTTCCTTGGCTTCGACAACTCTTTTGAAATTTTCCAGCGGAAATTTGGAATCAATTGGAACCATGGCTGAATTCAATAGAATTACAGCATCGACTTTTTCGCCGCTCTTAAAGCGGTATTGCTCTTGGTAGTTGGCAGGCGGGAGGACTTGTCTTAGCAGATCACCCAAAAATAGTTCTCCCAGGCCGCCGCGAAGCTTGGGAGCCCTTAATATTTCCTGCAGTGAAGAGATGTCTTTACTGATTTCTTGGACCTGTTTGGTAGTTTCATGGACTTCACCTAACTTGCGATGGACATCGCCGATAACTTTAGCGGCATTGTCCAGCCGGTAATTGACGTTTTTGTCAACGGTCTGGAGAGTTTGAGTTAGATCGGTGTTGACTTTTTGGAGAATGGTTTGATTGTCAGCATAGAGTTTGCTTACTTCGCCGCGGATGCCGCTCAACTGTTCGCTGATTTCTTTTTTTAGCTGATCAGAAGTATCTTGACCCTTTATCGATGCTAGTTGATTAATCTTTACGAAGAGAAACCCTAGGGCAAAAAGGGAAGCAAGGGATAAGACAATTGCCATGATCTCCATAAAAAAATTATAACAGATTTAATTGACTTATTCTATGGATTTGGATAAGCTTTAAGCAATAATTGAAGATATGAATGCAAAGAAAATATTTGCCATTTTGGTATTGTCTGGATTTATTATTTATTGTTCGGGTTTTAGCAATATACCGCGCTGGTGGGAAAAAGTTTTTAAGCCCAAGACAACGGGTAAAAAGATCGTAAAGCTCCAGCCAAGCGAAAAAAAGAAAAAAATTGCTCGACAACCGGCGAAAAGAGCACTTGCAAAACCCTCTCCCGCCGCAACCCCTATGCAAACGGTATTATCACACGGGCCGGGGAGTATTGAAGTAGTTGCCGAACCAAGCTACGAATCATTTTTGGATGCACAGTTAGAAAAGCCGCAAGAGAAAGAGGATAAAAATATTTATGAAGTGGGAGTGATCGCCGGTCTTTTTTCCGGAGCTATTGCCTTAAATGGCGAGGTGCGGTTTCCTTTGCCCAAAGTTTATGGTCCGGCAACCACTTCCTTGCGCTGTTTATTTGGTATTGCCCAAAGCGCTAATTCCGCTGTCCGTTATTATCCAATCCAAGCCGACTATATCTTTAACTTCCCGCCCGGATATATCACCGGGGTTGAAAATTATTTTGGCCTTGGCCTTAATTTCAATCTTTATTCGACCAATGTTGGTATAGGGTTGTTCGGAGGGCAAGCCTGCTATGGGGTGCAGTGCGACGGCTTTAATGGGAAACTCTTTGGGGAAATAGGTTATGGCTTGATCAACTCGGGGTCATTTGCCTCATCCCAAAAGGGAGTATCTCTCCTGCTGGGTTATCGCAGAAATTGGCCGCCGCATAAATAATGGCTGTCAAGGCAAAGTGAAAATGTCCGGTTCTTAGCAAGATGAAAATGTCCGGATT
>JASEHX010000092.1 GCA_030018645.1 Candidatus Margulisiibacteriota bacterium
GGTAGCTTTATTAGGCGAGGATGATCCCAGGGAAGATTTTGTTTCTAATAATCTTAGAAGAAATGTCACAAAAAAGTACTTTTACCGGGCCAATAGTCCGACCATTGTAAAAAAACGATATATTAATCATTATTCAAACCAGAAATTATTTGAAGTCAATTATTTGAACGACAATTATATCAACGAAAGGCAAGAAGAAAAGGTGATGAAATATATTAAAACAGAAGCGCCAAAATATGACATGGTTTTAGTTTCTGATTTTGGCCATGGTTTTATTACAAGCCGGATAATCAAAGCAATCCAAGAATTCTCAAGAAAATATGCAGTCAACACCCAAACAAACGCTGCGAATACAGGATATAATATGATCACTAAGTACAAATCCCCTTTTTTTGTCTGTCTTGATGAAGGCGAGTTGCGATTAGCTGCCCAGGAAAAACATACTGACATATTGACTATTGCAAAAAAGATGAAAAGGCGGCTTAAAGCTGAAAATATGATAGTCACTTTAGGGAAAACGGGATCAATCGGTATTGGCGACAATGGAGAGATCAACCGCACGCCGATATTTTCTTCCAAAGTTGTTGATACGATTGGCACTGGTGACGCTTTCTTTGCTTATACTGCTCCTTGCTTTGCAATTGGTATGCCATTATGCCTGGTTTCATTTATTGGCAATGTTGTTGGGGCATTAGCAGTACAGATAGTTGGCAACAAAAAACCCGTCGAAAAACGAGAGGTTGTTGAATTTATTCATAATTTATTGAGGTAAAAAAGTGAAAGCAGCTATAAATAAGTATTTTGATAATAAGCTTTCAACCTACGGGGATATTAATTTCTATGTGCCTTCAAAGAAATACGGTCCGGTGGAAGTACTACACCAGTTCATTTGTCATTATATCCTTGATGTTTTATTAATGGAAAGGAAGCAACGACCATGAACAAACTCAAGAGCGTCCTGGTTACTGGTGGAGCAGGTTACGTTGGTTCAGTTCTGGTTCCCAAGCTATTGAAGAGCGGCTACAAAGTAAAGGTCATTGATCTTTATATCTACGGCAATGATGTCCTTGATTCTGTTAGGGATAACCCCAATCTCAAACAGATCAAGGGAGATATCAGGGATAATGCTTTACTGGAAAAGGAACTGCCGGGAGTAGATGCGGTGATCCACTTGGCTTGCATTTCCAACGACCCAAGCTATGAACTGAACCCTGAATTAAGCAAGTCCATCAACTATGATGCATTTGTTTCTTTGGTTGATATTTCCATCAAAGTGGGAGTAAAACGTTTCATTTACGCTTCAAGCTCCAGCGTTTACGGCATCAAAGCAGAAGACAATGTGACGGAGGATTTGCCGCTGGAACCCCTAACCGATTATTCCAAGTATAAGGCGCTATGTGAAGAAGTGCTTTTGCAAAAAAGAGTAACTGGCTTTACCGTGCTGGTGCTGCGGCCGGCGACGGTTTGCGGCTACTCACCCAGGCTCCGCTTGGACCTTTCGGTTAACATCCTGACCAATCATGCTGTCAATAAGGGTAAAATAACGGTCTTCGGTGGCGAGCAAAAGAGGCCGAATATCCATATTGAGGATATGACTGACCTATATGTTAAGACGCTAGAGTATCCGGCTGAAGCTATCGATGGGAAAACTTTTAATGCCGGCTATGATAACATGAAAATGAAGGATATCGCCGCGACCGTCAAAAAGGTGGTAGTAAGGGATTTGGGCATGAGGGATTTAGTTATCGACTTTACTGCCACAGACGATAACCGTTCCTATCATGTCTCTTCCCAAAAGATCAGCAAAGAGCTTGGGTTTGCAGCCAAAAGAAGCGTCGAAGATGCCGTCAAAGATCTGGTGAGGGCCTTCAAGTCCGGGTTAGTCCCTGATGCCATGGCTGACAGGAGATATTACAATATCAAAACGATGCAGGCGATAAAATTAAAGTAAGCGTTATTAATTATCAGGAGGGATAAATGAAAGATTATTTAAAGGAAAAGATCAGGTTCGTAATGAAGACCGAATTATTGTCTGGAGATGGCATTGCCCTTGATCTGCCGTTGTATTTAAAAAAGTATTCCTGGAAAAAAATCGGATTGGTCATTGACAATACCAAAGCGAAATGCTAACGCTCATCTTGGCAATGTTGAATCACCCCATTTACAAAAAAGGAGTGGTGAAAAAATAGATGTGCGTTGTACAATGTTAGATGAATATGTGTTTAATACACGCTATTCCTGAAGGGGTATTAAAATGAATTTTTGGACGAATAAAAAGGTTGTAGTTACTGGTGGAGCAGGTTTTCTGGGCTCTTTTGTCGTGGATAAACTGAAAGAGCGTGGATGCAAAGATATATTTGTTCCTCTAATAGAAGAATATAATTTAGTTAATATGGAAGATGTAAAAAAAGTCTATGCACATGCAGAACCTGATATTGTTATTCATTTGGCGGCTAAGGTTGGTGGAATTGGTGCCAATCGCGCTAATCCAGGGAGCTTTTTTTATGATAATCTATTGATGGGGATTCAGCTATTAGATCAGGCGCGTTTATTTGGGGTTGATAAATTTGTAACAATGGGAACGATTTGTGCATATCCCAAATTTACTCCAGTGCCGTTTAAAGAAGAAGCTCTTTGGGATGGGTATCCGGAAGAGACGAATGCCCCCTATGGGTTAGCAAAAAAGATGCTTTTAGTGCAATCCCAAGCTTATCGTCAGCAGTATAATTTTAATGCTATATATCTTTTGCAGGTTAACCTTTACGGTCCAAGAGATAATTTTGATTTAGAAACTTCTCATGTTATTCCCGCTCTTATTAGAAAATGTGTTAGTGCTGTAAAGGAAGGTAAAGAGGAACTTGTGGTTTGGGGGACAGGCAAACCAACTAGAGAGTTTTTATATGTTGAAGATGCAGCAGAAGGCATTCTTTTGGCAACCGAAAAGTACAACAAGCAAGAGCCGGTAAATCTTGGATCCGGACATGAAATATCTATCAAAGAGCTCGTAGGGTTGATTGTCAAACTCACGGGTTTTAAGGGGCAAGTCCTTTGGGATGCTTCTAATCCGGATGGGCAACCGAGACGGTGTTTGGATGTGACAAAAGCAAAAAAGGAGTTTGGGTTTGAGTCTAAAACTCTATTTGAAGAGGGGCTTAAAAAAACAATAGATTGGTATGAAAATATTGCGTATGGGAGGAGATAAATAAGCGTGCAACCGTTTAGATTTTTTGTTTCAACTAACTTGGTCTATGGGATTGATTCCGCATTAAAGCTTGGTGAAGAGACTAAGGCGCTCGGGTTTTCTAGCGTTGGCGTTATTGTCGACCAGGGAGTATTTGAACATCCCCAGGTATTAAAAGCACTTAATTGCCTAAGGGATGCAGGAATTAGGTTCGATCTGTATAAAAATGAAGCAGTTGAGCCCACCTACGACTATTTGGAATCATTTCGGGCTCTTTTTGCTGGTAAATCCTACGATTGCTTGGTTGGTATTGGTGGCGGGAGCGTCCTAGATTTAACCAAAGGAATAGCAGTTTTATTGGTTAATGAAGGAAATGCTTTATCTTTTAGGGGGTTTCCGAAGCTCAAAAACAAACCCTTGCCGGTAATTGCCATTCCTACGACCGCAGGCACCGGCAGCGAAGTTACTTATAATGCGGTTTTTACGGACAGTAAAGAAAAGAAAAAATTGGGAATAAATTCCACCATGAACTTTCCTATTCGAGCAATCATTGATCCTTTAATGACAATCAACTGTCCAAATAAGATAACAGTTTCTTCTGGTTCAGATGCTCTTGTCCATACACTTGAAAGTTATGTCCACAAAAACCATACCCCCTTGTCGAGAATGCACTCAAAAGAAGCTTTTCGACTGATTTATAACAATCTAATTAAAGTGCTTGATGCCCCTGCTGATGTTCAGATAAGGGGAAACCTAGCATTGGGGGCGTATTTAGCCGGAGTTGCGCTGATCAATGCGGGATCCGGGCCTTCCGGTGCTTTTTCCTATCCACTTGGAGCTGTGTATCACGTTCCCCATGGTTATGCGGGCGCAGTTTTTTTGCCTTACATAACCGAACTCAATGTTCAAAAAGGGTATAAGGACTATGCCCAACTTTACGATTTGATCGATGGTGCAGATCTTTCCTTGCCAGTTGACGAGAAGAATATTTGCTTCGTGCAGAAAATACAACAATTGATGGATAAGCTCGAGGTGCCTAAAAGTTTAAGTTTTTACAAACTGGGCCCAAAGGATATCGAATTCATGATTGAGCAATATGATGTTTTTAAGGCCGCGATTGCCCAAAATCCTATAGAGATTATCAAAGACGATGCCAGAAGAATAATGCAGGCTTTGGCGTAAAAAAGGAGGATAAAAATGCCCGGATTTGAATTGATCGGTGAAGAAGAAAAGCAGGCGGTAATAGAAGTATTTGATAAGGGCGGGGTTTTATACCGCTATGGCTTGAATGCCAAAAGGCAGGATATTTTCCGGGTTGACGAGTTTGAGAAAAAAATTGCTGAAAAGGTCGGGGTTAAACACGCTCTGTGTGTTTGTAACGGGACCGCAGCTTTGAAGCTTGCTCTTTTTGCCCTTGGGGTTAGGGATGGGGATGAGGTAATCACCCAGAGCTTTACTTTTATTGCTACGGTTGAGGCTATTTTGGAGCTCGGGGCGGTTCCTGTTATAACTGAAATTGACGCTTCATTAAATATGGATCCGGTTGACCTTGAAAAAAAGATTACCCCAAAAACCAAGGTGATTATTCCGGTGCATATGGCCGGTGTTCCGGCAAAGATGGATGAGATAATGCTGATTGCGAAAAAGCATAATCTTAAAGTGCTGGAAGACAGCTGTCAGGCTTTGGGGGGTAGTTATAAAGGTAAGCCACTGGGCACCATTGGGGATGCCGGTGCTTACAGCCTGGATGTTGGTAAGATCATTACAACTGGAGAAGGTGGCGTATTGGTTACCAATGATGTCGATATTTATCAGAAAGCCCGCGAATATTCCGATCACGGGCATGAGTGTAATCCGAGCGTCCCTAGGGGTGAGGATACCAGGACAATCTGGGGCTTTAATTACAAGGTAACAGAGCTCCATGGTGCGGTCGGCATGGCCCAATTAAAGAAACTTGATCATATCTTGAAAAAACAAAGAGATAACAAAGGTAAGATAAAACTTGGGATAAAGGATATCAAGGGGATCGAGTTTAG
>JASEHX010000093.1 GCA_030018645.1 Candidatus Margulisiibacteriota bacterium
AATTGTACCCGATTTCTTATCTCAACAGGTGGTCCAGTTTTCGGGGTCAATTATAGGCCGAAAATAAGGACAGATTCTTCCCGGTTGATATGCTTGCTGATATCTTCGATCACATGGTCCCGGCCAAAAATAACCTCTTCCGGGCTTGGAACGATCGGCCCCTTTATTTTGATCACAGGTTTGGCTATTTTTGGCTTGGTCGGAAACGCCCTGGAAATAAGTTTGACTATTTTAGGCCGAGTATCGAGCTTTTCAGTGTCAGATGGTTCAGGCATCGGAGGTGGATTTTTAGCGGCATTGATATATCGGTTAATGGATTGCGGATCGGTTATGCCAAGGATGGCGATGGCCTTGTCCTGGGCTATTTCCTCATGAAATAAGCGGACGGCAAAAGTATTGCGGAGTATCTGGGCATTGGCCTTTCTTTCCTGCCTGCCGGCAGGCACGGTAAGGCCGGCCTGATCGGCATACTTACGGATTAGTTTATCAACTGCCCTGTCAGATAATTCCTTGACCTTGCCGTTGGTCGTAACGAAGAACGAAGGGGTGCGTACGTCGGGCCGCTCCTTTGACCAGGCCGCAAGCGCTTCGTACACCTGGTCGTTTAGGGGAACATCTCTTTTTCCCCGCCCCATTTTTTCCGGAAACAGGGAATGGGAAATTTCTCACGGCTTTTTGGGGGTCGGGGCGGCGGTGGTGGTGGGTCTCCCTCCCTCATTCTTCCTCCTCATTCTTCTTTTTTCCCAGCGGCGGCCTTGGGGGAGCGTATCAGCGGCATCCCTTTTCCGGATCTCCCCAAAATGCGGGCATGCCCCGAGCCTGTCGAGGGACCAAAACCAACGCTCATTTAGCCCGACCCAGATTACACTTCTTGCAACCGTGGATCGTATTCGGTAGAATAAAGGTAAGAGTTCGACCGTTAGTCGGTTGCGCTAAGGTATTTTTATGCATATCCCAGACGGCTTCCTTGATCCAAAAATATCAATAGGAATGACAGGTGCGGCGGTGGTGGTGTTTGGTTATAGTTTAATGAGAGTAAGAGAAGCAGTAACGGCTCTCCGGCCGGCCGAAGTGCTGGCGGCGGCGGGGAGAGGGGCGGGGAATGTGGCGGGCAGTGTGGGGCGAGTGTTAACCGGTGATGGCGAGCGCGCCATTTATAAGATGGGAATGGTGGCGGCGCTGGTATTTGCGGCGCAAATGTTTAATTTTCCCATCAGCCAAGGGACATCGGGACATTTGATTGGCGGCGTATTTTCCGCCGTTATCCTTGGTCCCTTTGCCGGGACAATTGTCATTTCCGTCGTTTTAGCCGTGCAGTCGCTCTTTTTTGCCGATGGAGGACTGCTGGCAATGGGCGCCAATATTGTCAATATGGCGTTCTTTGGCACGATTGCCGCTTACTACATATATTATTTCCTGAAAAAATTAATTCCTGAATGGATGGCAATCTGGGCGGCCGCTTGGGCCGCTGTTCCGCTGGCCGCTTTTGCTTGCGCACTGGAGCTGGGATTTTCCGGCACCATTCCTTTTAATCAAGTTATCCCCGCTATGGTTAATGTCCATGTAGTAATTGGCGTCGCAGAAGCGCTGATTACCTTGGCATTGGTAAATACTTTTCGCACGATGCTGAAAGGTGAAGGACAGCCATGAAAAAAATATTTTGGCTTGCTGTTGTTATTTCTATTGCAGCCGCTTTCTTCGCTTCGACCCATCCAGATGGCCTTGATTTTGCGGCCGCAGAACTAAGCTTTGCCGAAAAGGGGCAAGATCGCACCGCTCCTATGCCGGATTACAGCTTGCAGTTCCTGCCAAAAGGGAGCGTTTCAACTTCCTTAGCGGGAGTAGCGGGAATATTAATCACTCTAGCAATTTTTTGGTTAGCTGTTTATATCCTAAAAGAAGGGAGTAAAAAAATGGTAAAATCAAAAGTTTTTCTGTTTCTGGTTTGTGTTTTCTATATTTTGTATTTTTCCTTTAATTTTTCACCTGCTTTTGCTGCCCGTCCTTTGGTAACCGATGACTTTTATACAGTGGCGCAAGGCGGCTATGAACTTGAAATGGGTTATGCTTCTACCCAAAACCAGGCCTCTCTGGCTAATGTAACTACTCTTTCTTTCAAGCGAGGATTTTTACCTAACTTTGATTTGGGGATTGAAGTCCCTTATACCAGTTCTTCTCCGGCAGGATTTAATGATATCCTACTGCATGCCAAGTACCGCCTTTTTGAACAAAACGGGGATGAAGGCATGACGGCCAGGGTAGATTTTAAATTTGATAACGGTAATTTAAGCCAAGGGTTGGGCAGCGGCGATAATGATTACTGCTTGATGCTCATTTATTCCAAAATGATCGGACAAACTAAGGTTCATTTGAACTTTGGGCATGTTAATGTGGGAATCAACGCCGGTATCCAATCTGATGATTACATTGCCTATACGGCGGCGCTTGAGTATCCCGCCTGGGGAGAAAAAGGCGATATCGTGGCCGAGTATGCGGCCAATAATGCTAATTTTTCTCCCAATCCGGCCTTTGTTCAATTCGGCGCCCGCTATTGCCTTGCCAGCACTTTTAAAATTGATGCCGGTTACAGCTTTGGATTAAATAACCTTACCTTGAGAAATAGTTTAACGGCGGGGATCCATTGGGAGTTTTAACCGACCAGAATACTATGCTAAGATATAGTCATGATCCTGCTTTGCATCATTGTTAGCACGTTAGGCATCAGTTTACTGTCGCTAGCCGGCATACTCACACTGGCAGTAAAAGAAAATATGATCCAGCGCATCCTTTTGCTGCTGGTAGGGTTTTCCGCCGGGGCGCTGGCGGGCGGGGCGTTCCTTCATCTTTTACCGGAAGCAATTGAAGAATTAAAACCAGGGCCAACTTTCTTATACACTTTGCTGGGGTTCTCTTTGTTTTTTCTGCTAGAACGCGTTTTGCATTGGCGCCACTGCCATGATGAGCATTGCGATATCCATGCTTTTACCTATCTCAATTTATACGGCGATGCCCTGCATAATTTTATTGACGGGCTGGTGATTGCCGGCAGTTTTATCGGCGGAATTCCGTTAGGTATTGCGACTGCTTTAGCGGTTGCCTCTCACGAGATTCCCCAGGAAATTAGCGACTTTGGGGTCTTGCTATACGGCGGTTTTTCAAGATACAAGGCACTGTTGTTTAATCTTTTGTCGGCTATGCTGGCGGTGGCAGGAGGAATAATTGGCTTTTATTTATCGACTTCAATTGCCGGCTTTGCGGCACCTCTCCTGCCCTTGACCGCCGGCGGATTTATTTACATTGCCGCCTCTGACCTTATCCCTGAACTGCACAAAGAAAAAAACCTGCTCAAGTCAAATTTGGCCTTTGTCCTCTTTATTGTGGGCATTCTCTTCATGTGGGGGATGACTTTCCTGGAGCATTAATGGACCTGGAGATAAAAGGCCTCATTGAAACCTCTTTCCTGGACTGGGACGGGAAGATCGTTTCCGCTTTATATGTCCCCGGCTGTAACTTTCGCTGTCCCTTTTGCCATAACTCTGGTTTAGTCGAAAGCCCGCAAAGTTATGAAACGATTGCACTGGAACAAATCGAAAACTTCCTGCTGGGGCATAAAGATTTTATCGACGGCATTTGCCTTACCGGCGGCGAGCCCTGTTTGCATAAAGACCGGGGGCTTTTTGAATTCATGCGACGCATCAAGAACGACGGTTTCCAGGTTAAATTAGACACCAATGGGACGGATCCCGATTGCTTAAAGAGGGCAATCGAAAATAAACTAATAGATTATGCTGCCGTGGACATTAAGGGGCCTTTAGATGAAAAGTATGACCGGTCCTCCGGCGTCAAAACGGACCTGGATAAAGTTAAGCAGAGCATAAAAATTATTATGGAAAGCGGAATTCAATATGAATTTCGGACTACGATAGTTCCAACCCTGCTGGAAACGGCGGACATTGAAGCTATCGCAAAATATATTGCCGGCGCCGAAAAATTTGTCTTACAGCAGTTTGTACCGGAGAATACTTGGGACAATTCACTTAGAAAGGTTAAGCCCTATCCGCGTGAAAAACTAGAAGAAATGGTGGCGGCGGCTAAACCGCATGTAACGAATACCATAATTAGAGGCGCATAGCAAGAAATATGCTCATCACCGGCAAAAATCTGGTAAAGCAAATTTATTTACCCGAATATGATAAAATAAGCACAAAGGAGATAAGCTATGCTAAATTTGGATTGCCCGATTTGTGAAACTAAGGTAGAAATTTCTGATTCAGTAAAGGCCAAGGAGAGAGTTACCTGCCCAAATTGCTTTGCTCAGTTGCAGGTTTATAAGTACAAGGGGAAGAACATCCTGACTTGTGCGGTTTGCGCCGACCCGATTTTTGATCCCGCTAAATGCGACGACTGCGAACGTCGTCGGGAAAGAAAAGTCCTGCTGGAAGAAGGACGGCTCTAAGGCAGATTTGGGAAAGGAGAAGAGAAATAATGGGAGTAAAAAAGATATTAGAAATTTATCAGTGTGAGATTTGCGGCAATATCATTGAGGCTTTATACGTTGGTGGAGGAGAACTGGTATGCTGTGGTTGGCCCATGAAGTTGATGGTGGAGAATATCGTTGATGCTTCTAAAGAAAAACACGTGCCAGTGATTGAGAAAACCGATAAGGGAATTTTGGTAAAGGTTGGATTGGTTCCTCATCCCATGGAAGAAAAGCATTATATTGAATGGATTGAGCTGTTGGCGGATGACAGGGACTATCGGCAGTTTCTGCTGCCAGGAGGAAAACCAGAAGCTTTGTTTGAGATCAAAGCCGAAAAGGTTGCAGCGAGGGAGTATTGTAATCTGCATGGCCTGTGGAAGGCCTAAGGGATATAGTGGCTAATCAGTTGAAGTCGAACATATTTTCGGTTTTCCACCATGCGGAGCAAGATCATTCGGGTGCAATTCCAAGGGTGCTGGAAGTTTATAAAACGGCCAAGGTGATTACTAACCCTCCCTGCAAGGAGCTGCTTGAGCCGGTCATGGCAAAAGGTTATCCAAGGGGGGATGATTTTAAGGCCCTTGATCGCTTGGCTGATGATATTTTACGAAAACACCAAGAGAGTGACTTGGTAAGAAGTGATGCGGTAATATGTCAATAGGCAATATTTGGTTTAGGTTAATTAAATTTA
>JASEHX010000011.1 GCA_030018645.1 Candidatus Margulisiibacteriota bacterium
AATTTAATTAACCTAAACCAAATATTGCCTATTGACATATTACCGCATCACTTTAAAATCATTTCCATATCTTGCCTTGACAGTTAGGATAATTAATTCCTTTCTTGTGTACTTAAAATAAACGGTAACTTCTTTCTTGTTGTAATGTTTTCCTTCCCATTCTTTCTCATAAGGAAAAACCAACGTTTTTCCAGCGGTTCCTTCCTTTGCATCAAGAGCCCTACAGCCTTTAGCTAATGTCAATTCGATTTCAGCAATCGAAATGCCCCTTTGCAACATTCTGGCCTTCAAATGGGCATGAATATCTATTTTTAGTTTTTTTCTCAATGCATTTTATTATCCCACATAAATTACTCCGTCGCAATCTTTTTTGAAAACATCGTTCCCATCTGTTATATTACTTAACAGCTATGGCACAGCGTGAAAAGTGGGGGACAAAAATTGGCGTAATCCTGGCAGTGGCCGGATCGGCCGTTGGCTTGGGGAATTTCCTGCGCTTTCCGGTGCAGGCGGCGCAAAACGGCGGCATGTTTTGGCAATGAAGGGAAACAATGACTAAGAATTTACCAAAGAAAAGGGAATATCAGGAGCTTATTGAAACAATTGGTAGTTTGCTTCAGCAAGCAAGACAAAAAACATTCCAGGTTATTAATAATGTATTGGTTAGAACCTATTGGGAAATAGGTCGTCTTATTGTTGAATATGAAAACAATGCTGGAGAAAAGGCAGAATATGGGGGCAAACTGTTCGAAAAGATTGCGGCTGATTTAAGAAAAGTATATGGCAAAGGCTTTAGCCGAAGCAATGTTATATATATGCGCCTCTTGTATCTTAAATATCAAAAAAGTCAGACACTGTCTGACCAATTGAGCTGGAGCCATTACGTTGGGCTGCTTGGGGTTACCGACGATCTAACTCGTACTTTTTATGAAAAGGAATGCGTTGCCAATCGCTGGAGCGTTAGAGAATTAGAGCGGCAAATAAATTCCATGCTTTTTGAACGGTTGGCATTAAGCCGCGACAAGAAAGGGATATTAAAACTTGCGGGAAAAGGCCAGGTAATTATCCAAGCACAAGATGTAGTAAAAGATCCTTATGTCCTAGAATTTTTGGGAATACCGGAAAAGCACCAGCTAAGTGAGAAAGAGATCGAGCAAAAAGTTATTGATAATATGCAGGCATTTCTGTTGGAGCTTGGTAAAGGGTTCTCCTTTGTAGCTCGACAATTTCGCATGACCTTAAATAATCAACATTTTCGTGTCGATTTGGTATTCTATCACCGAATATTAAAGTGTTTTGTGTTGATGGACCTTAAACTTGGCAAAATAGCCCATCAAGATATTGGTCAAATGAATATGTATCTGAATTATTTCAAAAAAGAAGAAATGGCCGCGGATGATAACGAACCAATCGGCATAGTCCTAGGGGCAGAAAAGGATCATGTCCTGGTTGAATATGCGCTTGGCGGGATATCTAATAAACTTTTTGCTTCAAAATATCGATTAGAATTACCGGATAAAGAATTACTGCAAAAAGCCGTTGAACAAATTGTTGCTTGCGAAAAAGAGGCAACCCGTCATGTCGCAACGTGAAAAATGGGGGACAAAAATTGGCGTAATCCTGGCGGTGGCAGGATCGGCCGTTGGTCTGGGCAATTTCCTGCGCTTTCCGGTGCAGGCGGCGCAAAACGGCGGCGGCGCCTTCATGATCCCTTACTTTATTTCGCTTTTTCTTTTAGGTCTTCCGCTGATCTGGATTGAGTGGGCCGTGGGCCGCTACGGCGGATTATTTGGTCACGGGACCGCTCCCGGGGCTTTTCATCGATTAGCGAATCACCGCATTGCCAAATATCTAGGGGTCATTGGGGTTTTTGGGCCGATCGTAATTTTTGTTTATTATACCTACATCGAGTCCTGGCTCTTGGGCTACATGTTTTTCGCGGCTACCGGCCAATTGTTTGCTAATATCAGTGCCGCTGGCATGCAATCATTTTTGCTGGCTTATCAGGGATTAGCCCCGCACAGCAATTTGTGGACGGCCTACATCTTTTTTGTGATTACTTTTGTGTTAAATTTTTGGATTTTATCCCGCGGTATCAAGGGCGGCATCGAATTGTTATGCAAAATTGCCATGCCGCTGCTTTTTCTCTTTGCGGTTATGGTGGTTGTGAGGGTTTTGACCTTGGGGCCGCCCAATCCTGCTCACCTTGACTGGAATGTGATCAATGGCTTGGGAGCGCTGTGGAACCCGGACTTTAGCCAGTTATTGAACGCCAAGACCTGGCTGGCGGCGGCGGGGCAAATCTTTTTTACTTTGTCCATCGGCATGGGGACGATTTTGGCTTATGCCAGCTACCTTTCCCACGGCGACGATATTGTGTTGTCCGGGTTAACGGCCGCTTCAACTAATGAATTGGCTGAAGTTGTACTGGGTGGAAGCATTGCAATCCCCTTAGCTTTTGCTTTCCTGGGGCCCATCGGCATGCAGGCGGCGGCCTCTTCTGGCGCCTTCAATTTGGGCTTTATCACTATGCCTTTGGTCTTTGGCCAAATTCCACTTGGGCCTTTATTCGCCTTCTTATGGTTTGCCTTGCTTTTTTTGGCGGGGATAACATCGTCGGTCTCTTTGATGCAGCCAGCGGTATCTTTTTTGAAAGACGATTTTAAAATTAGCCACAAAAAAACGATTTGGATTTTAACCATTGTTACTTTTTTGCTCTGCCAGCCCGGCATTTTCTTTTTAGGGAAAGGGGTAATAGACGAAATGGATTTTTGGGCGGGAACTTTTGCCATTACCCTTTTTGCCGCCATAGAATATTTCTTGTTTGTTTGGGTATTTGGGATTGAAAAGGCCTGGGAAGAAATCCATCATGGGGCAGAGCTAGTTATCCCCAAATTCTATAAGTTCATCATTAAATACATTACCCCGCTGTTATTAATTTTTATCCTGGGGTTCTGGTTTATCCAGCAAGCGATACCAACGATTTTGATGCATGGGATACCGAAAGAGAACGTTCCCTTTGTCCTGGCTACTCGGATTGGCTTGGTAATTATGTTTTTAGCCGTAGCGGGGTTGCTGCGCTACGCTTGGTACAAGTTTAAAAGGAATGAAATAGCATGACAGTCGGCGGCTGGATTTTCTTAATGGTTTGTTGGGCTATAATCCTTGGTCTTTCGGCCTTTTGCTTCTATCGTGTGCTGGTGGAGTCGGAGGAAGAGCTGTAATATGCGCTTGACAAGCAAATAAATAGGTGTATAATTGGGTTATGATTGCAAGGATGCTGAATTTATCCGCTTTGAAAAACTCAATTTTTCTCTTTGGGCCAAGACAAACCGGGAAAACTTCCCTGATAAGCAATACTCTCCAGCCGGACTTGTTTATTAATCTTTTGGATTATGATTCTTTCATGCGCTATTCGACCGATCATTCGCTGCTGGTTAAAGAAGTTGACCGATTAACCAAGGGTCACGCACTGGTTGTCATTGATGAAATTCAAAAATGCCCTGATTTATTAAATTCTGTCCATTTGCTGATGGAGCAGAAAAAAAAGGTTAAATTTATTCTTACCGGTTCAAGCGCCCGCAAGTTACGGAAAGCCGGCGTTAACTTGTTAGGCGGCAGGGCCATAACCGCCCATCTTTATCCTTTGATTCAAAACGAACTAAAAGATTTATTTATTCTAGATGATGTCCTTCATTACGGATCTCTGCCAAAAATATATTTGGAAAATAATCTGCCGGAAAAAATACGCTTATTAAAAAGCTATGTAGATACTTATCTTAGAGAAGAAATTGCGCAAGAGGCAATAGTAAGGAATCTCCCCGCTTTTACCAGATTTCTAGAATTTGCAGCCGATGAAAACGGCAATATTTTGAATTTTCAAAAAATTGCCCGGGAAATAGGAATACATTCAAAAACAATCAAAGAATATTTCCAAATTCTGGAAGATACGCTTATTGGGAAAATGTTATACCCATATAAGAAATTATCACGCAGGCGGTTAATCTCTCACCCAAAATTTTACTTTTTTGACTGCGGGATTGTAACGGCTTTAAAAAGAGGGCTGCAAAAAGAGCTGATAAAATCTTCGGCCGAATACGGCCGGGCCTTTGAGCATTGGGCCTTCCTAGAGTTGACGGCCGCGATTGATTATTATGAGATCGAAGCAAGCGTATATTTTTACCGAACCGCGGATGGGGCGGAAGTTGATTTTATTATTGAGAAAGGCGATGAATTATGGGCGGTTGAGGCCAAAGCATCACAGCATCCCGACTTAGCTTCATTGAGAGGGTTAAAAGGTTTTCTAAAGGAAAACCCAAAAGCAAAAGCGGTTTGTCTTTGTACTACCCCGAGGCCGTATGCAGACAGCAAAATTGAATTTATATCCTGCCGGGATTTTATTTTATTCTTAAAAGGAGGGGAACATAAACTCGGATGAAAAAAGCGCTCTCCATCCTAGGATCCACCGGCTCCATTGGCAGGCAAACATTGGAAGTTGTTTCGATCTTCCCTAGCAGTTTGACGGTGGTTGCCTTGGCCGCTAAAGATGAAGTTGATTTAATTATTGAACAAATCAAAAAGTTTTCCCCCAAACTGGTTTCGGTTGAAAATGAGGCCGTTAAAACTAAGGTTGAAGAAAAATTGGGCGACTCCAAAACACAGGTTGTTTTCGGCGCTGAAGGACTCTTAAAGGTTGCTGCTTTACCAGAAGCCAAAATGGTGGTTGTCGCCATCCCCGGATCTTTATCCCTAACGGCAGTGTTGGAAGCAGTAAAGCTGAAAAAAGACATTGCCCTGGCCACCAAAGAAGTCCTTGTAACTGCCGGGGAAATCTTTATGCAGGAAGTAAAATCTGCCGGCATAAAGGTTTATCCGATTGACTCCGAGCATAGCGCCATTGTCCAGTGCTTGCAAGGCGAAGATCCCAAAACGATTAAGAAATTAATTTTAACAGCCTCTGGCGGCCCGTTTCTAAAAACGCCGCTGGAAAAATTGGCGGCTATGACGGCCAAAGATGCCCTCCAACATCCCACTTGGAAAATGGGCCCCAAAATAACTATTGATTCAGCCACCCTGATGAATAAAGGGCTGGAAGTGATTGAAGCCCATTATCTTTTCGGTCTCGATTATTCACAAATTGAAGTCGTCATCCATCCGCAAAGCATTATCCACTCCATGGTGGAGTTTGTGGACGGATCAATTAAAGCCCAGCTGGGAGCGCCCGACATGCGCGTCCCCATCCAATATGCTTTGCTTGAGCAAAGCCGCGCACAAAATATGTGGAGCCGCTTGAGTTTTGTTAAATCACTTGACATGACTTTTATACCACCGGATAAAAATAAGTTCCCCTGCCTGGGATTGGCCTACGAAGCCGGCCAAAAGAAGGGAACGGCGCCGGCCGTAGTGAACGCGGCCAATGAAGAGGCCGTTAAATTGTTCCTCAAAGGCAAAATTAACTTTGCTCAAATCGCCGAAAAAATCAAGGCGGGCATGGACCAGCAGCAAATGGTTGAAAATCCAACCCTGGAAGATATTCTAACGGCAGATAGATGGGCAAGAGAGAACCTTGTTATCTGATTGGTTCTTCCAAAAACGTCAATATAATTGGCCAAACCCGCTGGTCAAAGTCTGGGTTAACACACGCAATATCCAGATGCCGCATCCCGTCAGCTACTATCCCGACAATCGGGCACCGTCCAATCCAGGGAATAACCTGATCTACAAGTTCCTCGGATCGTAATCCAACTAAGGCGACACGGTCATGCATGGCTGGATCATGCACTAGCCGGGCATATAGTCCTTCTACCGGAGCCAAGGGATCATCGTGGCCAACTAAGCGCACATTCCTTTGATTAGGGACCCAGACCGGTGGGGTATTAGTTAATCCCGGGAAAGAACCATCGCGAAAACTTTCGGTCATCATCATGGCTAAGGAAAGAGAAAAGGTCTGCACTGAATAATCAAACATTTCTTTGACCAGAGCCGGGGAAAAAGCAGGATTAGCAGAAACCATGCTTATGTGGCTGGGCCCGCCGATGGTTATGCCATAAGGCAAGATATTTCCCAATATTCCCCTTAAAGCGTTATAAGGAATCCGAGGCAGGTAGGGCGCCACAGTTGGAATAAAGGAGAGGATAAAGGGATAAAAAGGATGCATGTCGGGAAGCGGCGTTTCAGGAGTAGCAATCGTCATTTTATTTTTAAAGAGACCCGCAAACGCGGGGTCCTGTAAAATTTGCTCTTTATTGCGGGTCATATAAAGGTTAAGGACAATACCTCCTAAACTATGGGACAAGAAATATAAACCTCTTTCCGACAGCTCAGGATGTGTTCTTAGATATTGCACAAAAGCCGGCATAATTTCATCGACAATAGTATCAACATCGTTCTTTTCTGACGGATAGTTTTTGTTTTTGCCAATGCCCGGGAAATCAACAATGATAACCCTGAAACCCTTCTCAATCATCCGCTTTAGGATAGAATCTCGGGTGCCTGGGTCCGCTTCCCCAATGCGAAAAAAACCCTCGGTAGACATGCCAATCCCTGCCATAAGAACGACGCATTTGCCGTTCGTTCCTTGGTCGCGCGGGGTAAGTTCGGTGATATCGAACTCTGCCCCGGTGGTTGAACGTAATGTAATATGCTTTTTTAAATAATAAGGTGGGGCCTCCGTCCTTGAAGGGATCGCTAGAGGAGGCAAGATCCCAAAATGGTCCACCTCCCTTAGAAGGCCTCTTGCTCCGTCCAAGTAGGCATCTCTTCCAGCTAAAACAATCCTGTTGCCATGAGGATGTTTCTCCAACTTGATTCGGGCGGCAATAATGGTGGCGGCAGAAGAGCCGCAAGCCCGTCGGAGAAGGATATCTGCACGGCTTAAAGGGGGAGGCAAATATCCTCCGGGTAAAGGATAATTGCGCATTCTCTCTCTAATACTAATTGATGGGGCATTCATGGCTTTTAAGCTTTTCGAACAAAATAGCAGCGCGTTTCACTTAATTTGTGGGCCGATCCGTGCTAAAATTAAATCACTATGCTGCCAGAAATGCCCAAAGTTTACGACCCATCCCAGATCGAACAAAAATGGTATAAGCTATGGGAAGAAAACCGCCTATTCACCCCCGACGAAAATTCTGCAAAACCACCCTTTAGCATGGTTATCCCTCCGCCCAATGTGACCGGCAACCTGCACATGGGACATGCCCTGGATAATTCAATCCAAGATGTCTTGGTCCGCTATAAAAAAATGCAGGGCTTTAATACTTTGTGGATTCCTGGAACCGACCACGCCGGGATTGCTACCCAAAATGTGGTGGTAAAAGCTTTAAAAGCCGAAGGTAAAACCAAAGAACAATTGGGCCGAGAAGGGTTTATAAAAAGGGTTTGGCAATGGAAAGAAGAGTACGGCGGCAATATTACCCGGCAATTGCGGCGGCTGGGCTGTGCGCTTGATTGGACCCGCGAGCGCTTTACCATGGACGAAGGGCTTTCCAAGGCGGTTACGCATGAATTCGTTACACTATATAAGGAAGGATTGGTTTATCGCGGAAAACGCTTGGTTAATTGGTGCCCAAAATGTGGGACTGCAATTTCCGATATCGAAGTAGAGCATGAGAATAAAAAGGGAAAGTTATGGCATATCAAGTATCCAATTGAAAGCCCTCACCCCTTACCCCTCTCCCTCCCTGTCCGCCGAAGTCCGAAGGACGAAGGAGGATGGGAGAGGGGAGCCGGTCACGCGAAAGCGGGTGAGGGATATATTGTTGTTGCTACGACTAGGCCGGAGACAATGCTGGGAGATACGGCAGTGGCGGTTAATCCGGATGATGAACGCTATAAACATTTAATCGGCCAGATGCTGGTGCTGCCGCTAGTTAACCGTTTAATTCCCATCATAAAAGATGAATATGTGGATGCCGCTTTCGGAACTGGAGCGGTAAAGGTTACTCCCGCCCATGATCCCAATGATTTTGAAATGGGGGAGCGGCACGGATTACCAAGGGTTAACATTTTGACAAAAGACGCAAAAATCACTCTGGAAGAATTTAGGGAGGAGGAGAAGGGGGAAATAGCGGAAGTTGAGGGAATGGACCGATTTAAGGCGCGAGAGCTATTAGTCGAGAAATTAGAGCAGACGGGCTTTATCGATAAGATAGAGGAATATGAAAATGCCGTCGGCGAATGTTATCGCTGTAGATCCATCATCGAACCCTATCTCTCCGACCAGTGGTACGTAAGGGTGAAAGACCTGGCGCGCGAAGCTATTAAGGTGGTTGAGGAGGGCAAGATCAAATTTTTCCCCGACCGCTGGACCAAAGTTTACATTGACTGGATGGTTAATTTGAAAGACTGGTGCATCTCGCGTCAGCTTTGGTGGGGCCATCGCATCCCTGCCTGGTATCGCGGAGAAGAGATATACGTCGGCGAAAAAGCACCGGCCGGAGAAGGTTGGGAGCAGGACCCCGATGTCTTTGATACCTGGTTTTCGTCGGCATTGTGGCCGTTCTCAACCTTGGGTTGGCCAGAACAAACTAAAGACCTCGAAACTTTTTACCCCACCAATGTTTTAGTTACCGGCTATGACATTATCACCTTTTGGGTTTCGCGCATGATCATGTCCGGCATGCACTTTATGCAGCAGGCTCCTTTCCAGACAGTTTTTATCCACGGGTTGGTGCGCGATGCCCACGGCAAAAAAATGAGCAAGTCTTCCGGCAACGTGGTTGACCCGCTGGAAATCATCGATAAGGTCGGGGCCGACGCCCTGCGCTTTGCTTTAATTTCTCTCATCACTGGACAGGGACAAGACATCAAGCTAACACCGGAAAAAATTACCGAAGCGCGGAATTTTTGTAATAAGATATGGAATGCCAGCCGCTTCGCGGCAATGACCAGGGGGCAAGATACAAGCAACAAGAGACAAGAGACAAATACACTGGGATTGGCAGATCGGTGGATTATATCACGCTACCAGCAAACCATTAAACAAGTTACGCGCTTGCTGGACAAGTATGATTTTGGCGAGGCGGCCAGAGCGTTGTATGATTTTATGTGGGGCGAGTTTTGCGATTGGTATTTGGAAATTGCCAAAATTGACCTCTACTCGGAGGATGCGGCTCGCAAGAAAAAAGCAAGTGAAGTGCTGTTTTACGTGCTGGAAGGCACTCTAAAGATGCTGCATCCGTTTATGCCGTTTATAACAGAGGAGATTTGGAATATCCTAAAGCCCTCACCCGCTAACCCAAAGGGCACCCCCCTCTCCCATCCTCCTTCGTCCTTCGGACTTCGGCGGACAGGGAGGGAGAGGGAAAATATTATATTGTCCGATTGGCCAAAGGCGGATGAGGATAAAATTGATGTGGCGGCAGAAAAGGGAATGGCCTTATTAATGGAAATGGTGTCGAAGATCAGGAACATTAAGGCCGAGATGGGAGTGCAAACCAAGGAAATTGAAATTGTCTTTGAGGCTCCGCGGGAAAAAGAAAGAGAGATAATTCATCAAAATCAGCCCTTAATTAAAACTTTAACTAAGGCGGTAAAAGTTGAAATAGTTGAAAGATTAAAAAGCAAGCCCAAACAAGCCGCCTCTGGGGTAGTTGCCGACATCCAATTCTTTGTACCGCTAAAAGGGTTGATTGATATTGAGAAAGAAGTTGAACGATTAAAAAAAGAAGAAAACGCCATTGGACAGGAATTGGCCCGTTTGACCAAATTATTGGCGGACAATAACTTTACCGCTAAAGCCGCGCCCGAAGCCGTAGAAAAGCAAAGGGCAAGGATGGACGAAATAACCGAAAAGCGAAAAATCCTTTTAGCCAGGATCAAGGATTTAGTTTAGGAGAAGCATTGCCATGGTAAAAGCGGAAACTTATTTTATTTGCCAATCCTGCGGACAAGATTTCCCGCGCTGGTCGGGACAGTGCCAAGCGTGTGGGGAGTGGAATAGCCTAACGGAGGAAGTTCAAAACCCGCACCCGCTTACACAAAACCTTCCCCCCTCTCCCATCCTCCTTCGTCCTTCGGACTTCGGCGGACAGGGAGGGAGAGGGGTAAGGGGTGAGAGATTAAAATTTAAAACTGAAAAACCGATTTCGATAGTTGACGTAAGTTATAATGATGAAACAAGGGCACAAACCGGCATTGACGAAATTGATCGGGTTTTAGGTGGAGGAGTAGTTGCCGGATCGGTTGTTTTGGTGTCAGGAGAGCCGGGGATTGGGAAATCGACCCTGCTGCTGCAAGTAGCAGAGGCGTTGAGCCAATCAGTGACGGTCCTCTACGTCAGCGGCGAAGAATCGGCTCGGCAAATTCGCCTGCGAGCGGAAAGATTGGGAACGCTGTCAAAAAATCTTCTCCTCTTTCCCGAAACTAACCTCTTTGCCATTGAAAAAGCTGTCGGCGAGACGAAGCCAAATTACCTCATCATTGATTCGATCCAAACCCTCTTTCGCGAAGATGTCGCGTCGGCACCAGGATCGGTTTCACAGGTCAGAGAATGCGCCAATTACCTAGTCGGAATTGCCAAATCTTTGGGTATTCCCATTTTTATCGTTGGACATGTGACCAAGGAAGGAAACATTGCTGGTCCAAGGTTATTGGAGCATGTAGTTGACGTTGTCCTTTACTTTGAGGGTGAGCGGCATAAGCAATTTCGCATCCTGCGGGCGGAGAAAAACCGCTTCGGCTCAACCAATGAAGTTGGGATATTTGAGATGAAGGATAAAGGATTGGTAGAAGTAACCAATCCCTCGCAGGTTTTTTTATCCGAGCGGCCGGAACAAGCTCCCGGCTCGGTGGTCACCGCCGCCATTGAAGGAACGCGGCCATTATTAGTTGAAATTCAAGCGCTGGTGTCACCCACCAAAATGGTTTATCCCACACGCAAGGCTTCCGGCGTTGATTTTAACCGCTTGGCGATTGTTATTGCCGTCTTGGAAAGGCAGATGGGATTAAAATTGGCGGCGGCCGATATTTTTGTGAATGCGGCGGGGGGGATAAGGGTTATTGAACCAGCCATTGACTTGCCGATAGCCTTAGCCATCATTTCCTGCTATAAAAATAAACCGATCGATCCAGCTTGTCTTATCATCGGCGAAGTTGGGTTAACCGGCGAAGTCCGCTCGGTTACGCAAATTGAACAGCGGATCCGCGAAGCTGAAAAATTGGGCTTCAAAAAAGCCATCATTCCCAAAGCCAATCTAAAAACACTCTCAAAATCCAATATCAATCTAGTGGCCGTCAGCTCCATCAAGGAAGCGCAGGAAGTTGGATTTTGCGCATGATATACTTTAAGCCATGAGAAGCAAGTACTTGGTCCTCATCGGCGACGGGATGGCGGATTTGCCGCTCAAAGCTTTGGGTGGGAAAACACCACTGGAAGTAGCCAGGACGCCCAATATGGATTATCTGGCGCAACACGGGACAGTTGGCTGGACCAATAACATCCCACCCAAAATGCCGCCCGGCTCCGACGTGGCGGCGATGAGCATCTTTGGCTACGATCCCAAAAAATATTATTCCGGCCGGGGACCGCTGGAAGCCGCCAGCTTAGGAATTAAACTGCGTAAAGGGAAATTGGCCTTCCGCTGTAATCTAGTTACCGTCAAGAACGGCAAAATGCAGGACTTTACCGCCGGGCATATTTCTACCGCCGAAGCGGATAAAATTATCAAAGTTCTCAACGCCAAGCTTGGAAATAAAGATATCCACTTTTATACCGGCGTAAGCTATCGCCACTTAACGGTGATTAGGTCTATGGTCCATGGTCAATTGCCCATGGTCAAGACCACACCCCCACACGACATCACGGGACAGCGTATCCATGACTACTTACCAAAAGGCAAAGGATCTGAATTTGTTTTACGTTTGATGAATGAAGGCGAAGTTGTTTTGCACGATTTGAAATCAAAAGCCAACATGATCTGGTTGTGGGGGCAAGGAACCGCACCGTCTATGCCGTCATTTAAGAAGAAATTTGGCAAAACTGGCGCAATTATTACCGCCGTAAATTTATTGAAAGGAATTGGCAAAATTATTGGTCTTGAGGTTATTAATGTCCCCGGTGCGACGGGGTACTTGGATACCAATTATCCGGGCAAAGCGAATGCCGCATTAAAAGCTCTAAAGAGACATGATGTGGTTTTTGTCCACGTTGAATCTCCCGACGAAGCCGGGCATGAAGGGAACATTAAGCATAAGATTAAGGCGATAGAGGATTTTGATCGGTTAATTGTTGGTAAGGTACTGCAAGGGATCGAGGGATCAAGGCATCGAGGGATCAAGGTGCTGGTTCTGCCTGACCATCCCACGCCGATTAAATACATGACGCATACGGCGGACGCGGTGCCGTTCATTGTGTGGGGAAAGGGGCATATGAGGGCCCATGAAGGGATTGAGGGCTATAATGAGAAAGAGGCGAGGAAGGCGAAATGGGTAGTTGAGCAAGGAAGTAAACTGCTGAACTTATTTTTTGCGGAGGAAAAATGAAAATTGCTATTGTTGGATTAGGCTTAATCGGGGGATCTATTGGAAATAAACTCAAAGATCAAAACTCAAAGTTCAAAATTATTGGTATACCGCGAAGAAAAAAAACCATTGATCTGGCAATCAAGCTGGGTGCGATTGATGAGGGGACGGCGGATTTAACTGCTGGCGTCAAAGAGGCCGAGGTTGTTTTTATTTGCACCCCAATTAGTTTAATCATTCCAACCATTAACCGCATTGCTCCATACCTCAAGCAAGGAGCCATTGTAACCGATGTGGGGAGTTCCAAAGAACAAATTGTGGAACAAGCCGAGAAGATTATGGCTAAAGGGACCTTTTTTGTCGGCGGGCACCCCATGGCCGGGAAAGAAAAGGTAAAGCTTGAAGCGGCAGAAGCAGATTTATTCCAAGGCAGGACCTGGATTTTGACGCCAACCCGCAAAACCAACCCGCGAGCCATTCAAGTAATCAGTCGATTGGTTGTCCTATTAGGAGGAAAAGTTATGCAAATGGATCCTAAAACCCATGATTTAGTAGTAGCTGTTATCAGCCACATGCCGCTTGCCGTGGCAGCTGCCTTGGTTAATACAATAGCCGACGAAAAGAAAAATCGGGAAAAGATGAAAAAATGCGCCGCTTCCGGTTTTCGCGATACCACCCGCATTGCTTCCGGCGACCCGGAGCTGGGGATTGATATGTTTGTAACCAACCAAAAAGCGGTATTAAAAGCGCTAGGCAGCTTTAAGAAATCATTATCCCGCCTTGAAAAAGCGATCAAAAGCGGAAAAAATTCGGCCATGGCAAAAGAATTGGCTAAAGCCAAAAAATTCAGGGATTCAATTTATCGCTAGCTGTTTTTCTTCGTGTCTTAGTGTCTTGGTGTTGAAATCCGGAGGGGGAATTAATACAAAGACACTAAGGCTCTAAGGGGAAGAAAAGGTTAACCTGCTTTTTTGGGAATAAACAAAGTCCCCACTTTTTTACCCGCCAGGAATTGTTTGATGAGTCCGGCTTTGCGGCTGTTGAGGATGGCCATGGGGATGCCGGCGTCACTGCAGATTTTGGCGGCCTGGATTTTGGTTAACATGCCGCCGGTGCCAAGCTGGGTGCCGGCCTGGCCGGCCGATTCTTCCACTTCCCTAGTAATTTCCCGGATTTCGGTCGCCAGAAAAACATCACCCTTGTTATCTTTCATATAGAATCCGTCAACGTCAGTTAACAAAATTAAAAGATCGGCCTTTACCATTTTAGCGGTCAGAGCGGCTAGGTTGTCATTGTCCCCGATCTTAATTTCATCAATGGCAACGGCATCGTTTTCATTGACAATGGGGACGACATGTTCTTTTAAAAGCGCCGCAAAGCAATTGTGGGCATGGGCATAGCGGTTATGATCATGCATTTCATCGCGCGTTAGAAGTACCTGCGCCACCGGAATTTTAAATTTCTCAAAGGCCTTCTCATATTGGCGGATCAGGCGGGCTTGGCCGACGGCGGCGGCGGCTTGTTTTTCGGGGATAGATTTGGGAGCGCCTATTTTTAATTTTTCGGCCCCGCTGACAATGGCGCCGGAAGAAACCAGGATTACCTTCTTCTTTTCTTTGACCAGTTTGGCAATTTCTGCCGCTAACCGGCGGATACTTGAATGGTCGAGGTTGCCTTTAGAATTAGTAAGAGAAGAACTGCCGATCTTAATTACAATGGTGTGAAAATTGCTAGCCATTTATCCTCCTTCGCCCTTCAGGCTTCGGAGGACGAAACGACGGATAAAACGCTGACCCTTTTGCCGGGCTCAAAAACAACCGTGCCCGAAGACAAAGCAAATAGAGTATGGTCTTTGCCGATGCCGACATTTTTGCCGGGATGGAAATGCGTCCCGCGCTGGCGGACGATAATGGAGCCAGCATTAATTTCTTGCCCGCCAGAAGTTTTAACTCCCAAGCGGCGGCCAATGGTATCCCGGCCGTTGCGGGAGGTACTGCCGGCTTTTTTATGCGCCATGGTTTACTCCCTCAATCTGGACGCGGTCAAAACGCTGTCGGTGCCCAATGGTACGATGATAATTGGTCTTGTGGCGGTATTTAAAAGTAGTGACTTTTTTATCCTTGCCGGTGGCAATTACCTTGGCAGAAACCGAAGCCCCCTTAACATAAGGGGTGCCAATTTCAAATTTGTTGTCATCGGCGATTAGTAAAACCTTATCAAACGAAACCGCGCCATCAGCCCCCAAAAGCTCTACTTCATAGGTGTCGCCGGGTCTTACTTTATACTGCTTCCCGCCCGTCTCAATGATGGCATACATAATGATTAAATTATACCACGAAGGCCTCGAGGATTTCAAGGCCGGCAGGAAGGGTTTGGTTTAGCCGCTGCATAACTTCTTTGGGATTGATCCAGCGCTCAAATTGCAGTTCGGCGGGTTCGCCTTCTGAAGTAGCGCCGACTTTTAAGGCTTGGCCCCAGGAGATTTTCATGTGGGGGTTAAAACCTTGCGAATAGGAAATAGGCAGGCCCGCCCGGCGGACAGCCCGCTGAAACGTGCGCATCAAATCGCGATGCGAGATAAATTTTACCCCTTCGCCCTTTTTATATTTAAGTTTTACCCAGAACATCAGCTAAATCTATCTCAAAATCATCCCTTTATTTATTATTTCTTGTTGCAGAAAATCATTGCCGGGGGAGAGGTAATCTTGAAAGCTAAAAACCAGTGGTTGAAAATCAAGTTTATACTTTGGTACTTTAGTAAAAATTTTTGCCATTAATGAGAGGCGATTGCTATTATTAGCTTGGCGGGAAAATATGGCAATATCTATATCACTTTCGGCTGTTCCTTTTCCTTTTGCGAAAGAACCATACAAAACAACCTTATCTAAACTGCAAAAATGATTAATATCATTTAAAAAAAGATCAATTGTTTCCTTTATTTTATCAGGGATTTTAATCATTTAAACACTTCCTTAGTTTGTTTTAATATTTCAGCTGATTTGTCTTTATTGATTAATTGTGCCATCTTTTCTTTGTAGGTGGGATAACGCCCCTCAAGATAATAGGTGGATAATTCTGCCAATAAAGCAATTGTATTTTCCTGGAATGAGTAATTGAGTAAGCCGATAAGATAGGATAAATTATGGCTACGCGGAGCTTCTTTGTTGTTATCTTGTAAATATATTCCTTTTAATATTTTTTCAATAGATTGCTGGCACATGAAGGCTGTATAAGCATATCGCGAAGAATTATTCATGGCTTCTGCTGTTTGCAGATCGTATTCAGCATTCTCTACCCAAAAACCAACTTTTTCCTTTATATTTTTCCATTTTTCTTCTAATCCTCAAAAACTCAAATCCCCTGAAATTTCTAAAAAGGGATGATAGTATATTGTAGCACCTCGATTAACTCGGTGCAAAGCGGGTTAGGTAAAAAAAGCAAGGCCTGCTACGAGGCGGAGATGAAATGAGTAAGGGAGAAACTGGATTTAGAGGATTTCGATTTAGGGAGAGGGGAATTGGAACGCCAAACAAGCCCTTGGCTCTAGCCCAAAGAGGTCAGGGGGGGAGTCTTTCTATTGGTGGAGGAAAATATGCAATGATGCCTGAAGCTGATGCCGCTTTACCGGTAGAGGGGAGGGCAAGATTAATTGCGATGAGGCAACCAGTTCAAATCTTAGAAATTGGAGCAACACAAAATATGACAGCAGCGGGAATCATTCCACTTAACCTTGATATGCTTGTAGTTCCTGGGGCAAAAATAAGAGCGATGTGAGGGGAAGTTACAATAAAAATGTTTCGTCAGTTTGTAAAAGAAACCGGGGATCAACCTGCAGACGGCAGTGCCTCAACTTCTATCCGGAGTGCCGTTTTTACTTCATTGGGTTGCGCCTCGTCGCGGACAATCCAACAAGTTAAACCTTTGGCACGCCGGTATTAATATAATCCCAAGGCAACGGCTGGTTTTTATCTCTTTCCCGTAAATATTGGTTGGGATCAATCCCGCAGTCAGCAAAAGCCTTTTGCCAAAGATCAACTTTAAATTGCTCCGACCAGGCGTCAAAGCGGGCGCCCAGATCCCAGGCTTTTTCAATCACTTTAGATAATTGTTTATCGCCGCGGGCAAAGACCCCTTCTAGAAAGCTAGCTTCCGCCCCGTGCCAGCGCACCTCAATCCCGCGAACCTTGAGGTTGTCTTTGATGAACTGCTGTTTTTGCAGGGTTTCGGCGATGGAAATTTGTTGTTCCCGCTCAAAAGGAGTATGGGGTTTAGGAATAAAAGTGGCCAGATTGACCGAAATATTAATCCGCTTGGAGAAACTTTTTCCCAGAGCCAGGATTTCTTTAGAAAGACGGCAAATGCCCAGCAGGTCTTCTTCGGTTTCGGTGGGCAGGCCAAGCATGAAATAAAGCTTAATTGAACTAGCCCCTTCGGCAAAAGCGGAGCGCACCCCTTCCAAAATATGTTCCTCGGTCATGTTTTTACCGATCACGTCCCTTAATCGTTGTGTCCCGGCCTCGGGAGCAAGGGTAACGCCAGAGGGCCGCACCCGAGTGATCTCTTTAGCTAATTGAAGGGTAAAAGTATTGGTGCGCATGGATGGCAAACTGATATTGATCCGTGCTTTTTCGTATTTGCAAGCCAATGTTTTGGCAATTTCAGCAATTTGGGGATGGTCAGAACTCGAAAGTGATACCAATGACAACTCTTCATAACCGGTGTTTTTTAGAATTGCATCAGCGTAGTTACAAATGGTCTCTTTGTCTCTATGCCGCACGGGACGCGATGTCCAACCGGCTTGGCAAAATTTACAGCCCCAAGGGCAGCCCCGCATGATCTCAATCACCGCCCGGTCATGTACGGTTTCGATGAAGGGGACGATAGGGGAGAGGGGGTAGGGGACAGAGGACAGGTCGCGAATGAGTCTCTTTGTTGCTTTGTCACTATGTCCTGGGACGTAAATCCCTGGAATCTTCGCCAATTCTCTTACTTTCAACTTTCTACTTTCTACCTGCCTGCCGGCAGGCACGGCTTTCAACTTTCTCAAACAATCCACGATTTCCACAATCACTTCTTCGGCCTCGCCGATGACAAAAAAGTCAAAAAAGTCGGCTACCGGTTCTGGACTATAAGCGCAGGGGCCTCCGCCCATTACCAGCGGGTCTTTGTCGGTGCGATCTTTAGCATGAACCGGAATCCCTCCCAGTTTTAACATGGTAATAATGTTGGTGTAAGTTAATTCATGGCCCAAACTAATCCCCAGCAAATCGCATTGGTTAAGCGGTTTTTGGGATTCAAGAGTCGTAAGTCGTAGGTCGTTAGTCGTTAGTTGCCCTTCCATATCCGGCCATGGGGCAAACACGCGCTCGCACAGCACATCCTCGGGCTGGTTTAAAATGTGATAGAGAATCTGGATCCCTAAATTGGACATGCCGATTTCGTAGAGGTCAGGGTAGGCCAGGGCAACTTTGATGGCCGCTTTGTCCCAGTCCTTATGGATAGAATTTAATTCATTGCCGATATAACGAGCGGGTTTTTGGACGAGGGGGAGGATTTGCGCGAGCTGGTCTTGCGTCATTTCCCAATATTATAGCATTTATCGCCAGGACCTGCGCAATCAGCATTTCCCATCAAAAAGCCAGGAAGCATATTGTGTAGACAATCCTAAAAAATATGCTTCATTGGCTTGTGATTTATCCCTGCATTTTAAAAAACAGACAGCAGAAGCTTGTCCTTCGCCAGGGCGATAGACAATTTCAAGTGCAGCTGCACTATTTGGATGGAGGGAATTTGCAGAAGCGATTAATGTTCGTAAACGACGATAATGAAGATAACCATAGGGATCTCTATGTTCACTGCGTAATCTTATGTTAAAGAGATATCTTGCCAATTCTTCAGCTGTTAGGTTGGTGTAAATCCTTATTTTTAATCCCCATAGTTTTATCCGCAAAGAAAAGGGAAGAGCAGAAACAGGAATTTCACGCGGGGCGCGAGCCATGTTTTCGTGGCTGTAACCCCAAGCTTGCATCATCCACCATCCAAAACCGTAGCGGGCAAATTGCTGTAGGTCATTCCACGAACATTGTCGTTGATCGTCAAAAGCAAAATCTGCCAAAAAACAAAGCTCTTCCCATGCTTTATTCCCAAAGCGCCTTTCAAAAGCTCGTTGGAGGATACCAGAATCCTGGTTAAAATAGGCCTCGATCAAAGGATCTTCCCCAAAATGCTGGGCCAAGACCTCGATCGCAGAGAACAATTTTGCGTTATAATCAACCGGCGACATGCCGCCGGACTTTATCCGCACATATTCAGTTAAACCCTCATTTAATTGATAGCCTCGTCGGTAAGTTACTTTTCCTGAGCTGTCCGATTGGATGGTAAAGATACCAGAGCGCGTAATCGTACTGCCATTAGGGTTTCTATTAGTTACAGTACTATATGCATGTAAAAATTCATGGAATATTATCTCTAAATGATCATCATTTGTCAGATTAATATCTTCAGTATTAATAAAAACGGTGTTGGTATGGGAATCGAAAATACCTAAAAAAGTTAAAGTCGCTATCTGCTCCGGTGGTTGATAGCGACCAATCTGGGGAGAAGCAATGGGATAACCGAGATCTTGCAGGTCTTGCCGCGAAACAAAACAGACCTCAATTTGTTTGGCCCTCAATTTGGAGTAAAAAGAAGCCCGCATAAACCTTTGGGCAACTTGATTAAGCCAGGACTGTGCTTGTGATAGGGTAATGCAGGCATTCCTTGAAATTCTGACGTTGAACAGTAGACCCCCATTAATACCGCCTGAAGGGCGAAAACAAAAGGGAGTTACTCCTCGTAATCCTGCTGCTGAAGTAAACATTTATTGCCTCCCAAGGCATTGCTCTCTCATATATATACATCGATAAATATTGCCCGCGATTTCATTTGACAATGCACATGGTTATTTGCTAACCTATTCCCAATAGAGGAGGGAAACAATGAAAAAATGTCAAGATCAAACCTGCCTGTCCGGCAGGCAGGGATCAAAGGTCAAAATATTTGCTCTTGGAGTTTTTGTCATCTTTGGTTTCATGTCTTCCATTGCTTTTGCCGTGTCTGACAGCGGGCTGATTAATTCTAGTAAAACGCTAGGATATTATTTAATGCCGACAGTAGGATTGCCCTATTATTCTTCCGGTTTGGTATATAATCAAAAGTTAACTACGACAGAAGATTTGGAAATCCTATACGCTTCTTTTAATAGTGCTTTTCTTATTACCAGTAATGTCACCCAACTAGGAGTGCACAAAAAATGGAATTGGCATTTGGGCATATTGCGTTTAAGCGCACTGGGAGGTGTGGGATTAATGTACAGTCCGGCGGTAGGGGGCGGGTTAACCGGTGACTTTGGCGGAGAAATTGCGGCGCGTTTGTTGGATGGGCTGGCGGTTTCCGCGCCGATTTATGTTTATTTGTTCAATGACGGCACCAAAATAGACATGAACGCAGATATTAATCTTAAAAACCCCTTTCATGATAAAACGGAAATCTTTGGAGGGTATCGCTTTAGTGTATCGGTCTTGAGGTCAAGCAGTTCTTCGGCGGCCACTAATTCTTATTATGAGCTTGGCTTTAGGGCTGGATGGCAATAGGAGGGTGACCATGAAAAAAATATTAATCGGCATAATTTTTTCGGCCATTGGTTTGATGATTTTGTTTGGTTGTGCCTCCCTGCAGACCTTTTTAAGCGGGAGCACCACCAATTTAACCAGCAGTTCTTTGGCGGCGGCATCTGCCCTGCGCGCCCAGGGGATTACTATTGCCGGGACAAGGGAAGGCAATAACTGGTTGGAAACCCCTACTAAGATCAGCGGGAAAATCCTCTCGATAGTTTTACCGGTTAATGGGCAAGAAGATGAAGGGATTGTCCCCTTTGGCAGCGGGAGACCAGACATTGCCCCTGCCCAATCAACCTTATATGATTTTGACCTTTCGCAGGTAACCGCACTGCATTCCCCATGCATTAGCTTAAAACCAGGATATACAGGCGGGACTTGTAGCCAAATCCTGATGATGTTTGGTTATTTTGATGTGGAGTTCACCCAGGGGAGCACCGCGAAAAAGATCCGCTTCGTTTACGGCGCTACTACTCCTTATGAGCGCGGGGATAAACTAATTTATAACCCCAATGGTGCGACAACCAACCAATATTATTGGTACAGCTCGGTTGAAGGTTTTGTGATCGAGACAGCGACCCGGCCGGCTGATGCGGCAGTAAATACCTTTGTGCGGGATTTTTCTGATCCGGTACGGCCAGTCATGCATTATTACCTATTAGGGGCGCAGCTGCGCAACAACACCGATTATGACGGTGAGGTCAGGAATACAATTAGCTTGGTTAAAAATAATGTTGAAGATCGTGTTTTGACTTTTACGGTTAATTTTGATGTGCAAAGTTGTGTTGTATTTACGGATGTTGCCTCAGAAGCCGCTTTCCAAGCTTTAACTGATGCCGAATTAATCCAAAAATTTGATATGAAGCAAAATGTTTCGCAGTGGCAGTCATCTAATCTTTACTGCAGTATTTCTTTTGAATCAAGATCTAAATATTAAGGGGTTATTAAGGGCCCATAGGTGCCCGTGGAGGCAATGAAAGCAGAGGGCGATGAGGGGTTCAGAGCGATTGCTGTTTTATCTTTTCAAGATATCGGATGTCGAGGGTATCTTTAGGCGAAGATCGAAGCTTTTTCAATAAAATCAAATCATCAATACTCGGCAGATTAATACTCAAACCGCTGCGGTCTTTTGCGATTACTTTGTTTTCATAGAGCTTGCTAAATTCAATTTTGCCGGTTTTTGGAGAAGATAAGGTTCTAGCTCGAAAAACGTCAACCACAATCTCATTTTCCAGCTTAAACTTGAATGTTTTCCTTAACTCTTCTTTGGGGAGGTTGGGAGTGAGTCCGAAATCAAGGGCAATATCTAGCAATTTATTTGTATTTTCTTCCGATCCATCAATATAAATATCATAATCCATAGTTTGGATGGGACCACCATAAGCGATAACGGCTTGGCGGCCAATAAGAAGATACTTAACGCCAGCTTCGTGGATTGCTTTGATAAACAGTAAAGGTTCAGGCAGGTTTTCTGATGCCTTCAATTCTTAATCCTCTTAATATTTTAATGGCAGCTTGTTGGGCATGGGACAGCTTTAGGCGATCTAATAAGCTAAACTTATTAAACCAGCTAGTATGCTCAATCTTATCCTTCTTTTTGCGCTTTTTCATAAAAAGATATTAGCATTTTGAGGGCAAGGAAACAAGTCGGGCGAGAACCTTTATCCATTTTGGGTTACTTTTCTTCAATTCTAAGAATAAGCTGAAGTTGGCATAACAAACTTTTCCTTGATCCAGTTTTTTGGTTATAATTTGCAGCTTTTTTGGTTTCCCTTTCAAGCGATCTAAGAATCCTTCCGGGATGGGAATAGTATATTCATATTTTACTCCCAGCAGGTCTTCAATTAGCGGATGTTTGTAAAGATGCCCGTTTTCATCTTTTAACCCAAACCGAGCGTCAGTGATTAATGTTCCGCCGTTTTCGACCCATTTTTTAAGATGGTTATACTGTTTCTTCGACAATAAATATGCGTTGGGCAAAATAATTACTTTATAAGGCAATGTCCCGCTGTCCAAATCGCGCTCAAAAATAAAATCAATTGATTGGTTCCTTTTATATAAAGCACGATACGCCCCTTGAATTGATAGTATTGTATGCAGCAGCCCGATGTCAGTGCGCACTGTTTCCCATTGGCCGGCGATGGAGCGGGGAGGGCCTTGTTCTTGGTATGACTGAACTTCACTGGAGCGTAAATAGGCAATAGCAATTTTCGACCTACGACCTACGACCAACGACTTACGATTTTCAATTTTCTTTGCAATTTCCTTAACTGCCTCCAACCGTTTAGTTGAACTGCCGTCTTGCTGAAGGATTCCAAACCCGCCGGTTTCGGCGCCGAAGAGCGGCGGCCGCCAGGCATGAAAAAGGAGGCATTTAGCGCCGTGCTCCAAAGCCATTTTTGTCCACTTTTTCATTTCCGGCCCTTCCACATAGGCGGGCTTGCCCCAGCGCACATTTTGGCCTCCCTGCAGTTCAGTAATATGAAATTCGGCGCGGGTGCCGCGGGTAAAACTGCGCCAAAAATCGAGCGCGAACGCATAATCGGATTCCTGCATCTGGTTGCCGGTGGGATAGACATCTAGTCCGTACCAGTCAAGATTTTCAGGGATAAGATCGTGTTCGGGCACACGGGTGCAGATGCCGATAAAACCGTTGGTCCCCACTTTGTGGTGCGGGTCAATCTGTTTTACGATTTTCGCCAAATGGGAAACCCAGTCTTTAATGCTGTCGGTCTTAAAACGGAACCAGTCCAGGAAAATATGCGGCGAAACCGCTTCCCAAATACCGGCTTTGGGGGTTGTGATGTCCTCAAAAGAGGAAAAAGTATTGGTCCAAAATTTGGTTCCCCAAACCTCATTTAATTTCTTGAGTGAACCATGTTTTTTCTTGGCCCAGGCAATAAAGGCCTGGCGCGAATGCTCGCAGTGGCAATAATCATTGCTGGTGGTGTGGTCGAGCGGCGGGTAGACTGGCTCATTATCGACTTGCCACATGAAAAGGGCAGGATGGTTTTTATAGCGAACAACCAATTTCTTGGCCATGTTCTCGGCATGTTTGCGGTAATAAATATTGTCTTTGCAAACGTTGGGGCGGGGGCCGTAGTCAGGATAAAGCGTTCCATCTTGCGCAACTGGGCGGCTGTTTTTATATTTACGGTGGAACCAGGGCGGCACCTGGGAGGTGGGAATACCAAGTAAAACTTTTATACCATGTTTGGCGCAAAGATCAAGCGCATGATCTAATTCGACAAAATGAAATTTACCCGGCTGCGGCTCGATCCAATCCCAGGCCATTTCCCCAAAGCGCACCAAATTAAAACCGGCCTTTTTTATCTCCGCAAAGGTCTTATCCCGTGTCTCTTTGGGCCATTGGTCAGGATAGTATGTCACTCCGAAGGGGAAGGTCATGATGGGAAATTATAACACATTTGTCCAATTTCTCGACATCATCACTGTCGAAATTTCAACAGTATTGGCGTTTTACGCTTAGATTTGGGGATGTGGAACTGGCAATAAAATTGCTGTAAGAAAAGTTAATTAATAATAGGATAGTTCTTTATGGAAAATAATGTGCCGGTTGAAGTTATTGAAAATAAAATCTATGTAATCCGTGGTTGTAAGGTAATGTTAGATAAAGACTTGGCTGCCCTTTATGGGGTTAAAACGTATGTTTTAAATCAAGCTGTTAAACGCAATTGTTACGTCCCGAATTAAACCACCCCAAATGTCCCGGATTAAATTACCCTAAA
>JASEHX010000094.1 GCA_030018645.1 Candidatus Margulisiibacteriota bacterium
TAATGTGAGATAAAAGCAGGGATTAGAGGACTATTTAATCTGGGAAGGGACAATGACTGGTAGCCGAAGGGGGAAAAGGGGAATGTCTAATTGGCATATCTATCTATCGAAATACTTGAAGAATATTTCATGCAATTACCCTTTACGCATCCCTTGACGCATACTTGACGCTTTGTTATAATACAATACATAATGTATAAGCCCAGCTACCGGATAACTCCCTATTTGCTTTCTTTAATTGATGAAGCCAGTCAGCTGAAAAGCTGGATTGAATCAGCCACAATTAATGTTCCTTGGCTGCCAGTTCTGCAAAAGCAAGCAAAAACCAGAAATACGCATTCATCTACTTTTATTGAAGGTAACCCATTGAATTTGCCTCAAGTCGAGGCGATTGCTCGGGGAGAAAAGATCGGCGGCCCCGAGGTGTACGAAAAGGAGGTCCGTAATTACTTAAAAGCTATGCTATTTGCTGAAAAGTATTCAAACCATGTTATAGCTGATAATTTCATCCTAAAATTACATAATATGTTATTAAAAGAGATTTTTTCTGCCAATAAGCGCGGTAAATATAGAGATAAACAAAATTATATCATCAATGAAAGAGGCATCAAGATATTTACCCCTCCTCCACCAAATGAGGTTAAGTTGCTCATGCATGATTTGATCGAATGGTTCAATGATAAACAAATCCAAAAGCTCCATAGCATTTTGGTTTGTGCCATTTTTCATCATCGTCTAGTATCTATCCACCCCTTTTTGGATGGCAATGGCCGCATGGCGCGCTTAATTGGCACTTGGATCTTATATCAAAGGGATTATGATCTTCGCCATATCTTCAGCTTGGATGAATATTTTGCTAATGACCGCCGGCGCTATTACATGAAAATCGAGCAAGCAAGAGAATTAGACAATGATTTGACCCTCTGGATAGAATATGTGGCAGAAGGGATTGTTGATACCTTGAAAAAGGTCAAAAAGCGGATCGAAGGATTACAGGTTACTGCAAAATATAAGATTGCCTTAACGGCTCGACAGGAAGATATTTTACGTACTTTACGCGATAAACCTCCAATTGGGGTAGCTGAATTTAGAAAAACGCTCAAAGTATCTCGCGCCAGGATTAATCAAATCCTTTCACCATTAGTCGAAAGCGGTTTAATTGTTAAAGAAGGTCAGAGCCGAGCGACTAGATACCGGTTGATATGATGTTTTAGCTGAATGGTACACGGCAATGTCAGCATCAGAGATTCTCTTTTCTTTCTGCCTATGTCTTAGCCTTTTTAATATTTCTTTTTCTGATGCTTTTAGTTCGATAAAGATCAAGCTGGCCTTTGTTTTTTTAA
This sequence comes from Candidatus Margulisiibacteriota bacterium, assembly GCA_030018645.1. Lineage (GTDB taxonomy): Bacteria > Margulisbacteria > WOR-1 > O2-12-FULL-45-9 > O2-12-FULL-45-9 > JASEHX01. Next base: position 1,344 of record JASEHX010000094.1, read on the forward strand.
CCAAAGACTTTAATGGCTGTCTTAGTCTTCTTGTGGCAAAGGAAGCATCGAGAATTACACTCTTCCCTTTAACTAAATATTTTCCGAGTGGAGGTCGCCATGTAAATCACGAATTTTACCCGCCTTCATCCTTTTTTGGAATAATTTATGATTCTGTTGAATAAATCCCAAAAGATGGGTTTCAATCTTGTTGTAATCATCACCCAAAACAATTTTCTTGCCAATTTTTTTGATCCCATTTAGATTTAACATTATTATTTTTTTGCGATAAGTTGATGCCCCAGTTGAATAATCAACAAAATCTAATTTGATATTTTTTTTGATCTTGTAAGCGTATTTTGGGCCGATAAGAACATAATCAATATGGGTTTCGACTAATTTTGTTCCCGGTTTAAGTAAACCATTTAGAAAAGCCGGCAAAAACTTATTTTTAGCCATTGCAGACATATTCTACACACTTTAAGTTCTAGTTACAAAAGATAGTTAATAAATAACAAGTTCCAAGCATCAACAAGAAAAAGAGAGATTGACTAGTTACAGACCCCATAAAGGATCTCATAGCTAACTTCAATCCCACTATCAGAAACAGGGAACATAGACAACAGCTTGTTCTTCGTTAATAGACCATTATTCTTGCTAGAAGCAGGATAGCGGGCTCCGATTTCTTTTAGATATTTAAATAGCTCAAAGATGTTCGCATATTTATGGATTACAACTTCAGATTGCAGATTAACTGCCTTAAAACATTGCTGCAAAGTCTGCTCTAAATCGCTTTGAGCAGGAAAGGTATTTACCGACAAGCCGGCCCGTCTCCCTTCTTGCAGTGTCCTTGGCCCAAAGGTAGCAAATATAAATTTACCGCCTGGCTTCAACACTCGTACTGCCTCTTTAATGCCAGCCCTATAATCCATCCATTGCAAGGCCGCACTTGAAACCACCAAATCAAATTTGGCAGGTTCAAAAGGCAGCTTTTCCCCATCTTCAACTGCGAACTTGACGTTGGGCTTGATGATTTTTAAATTAGCGCATTTAATCATCCCGGGAGCAAAATCAATTCCGACAATTTGGCTGGAAGGATATTTGTCAGCTAACAGCTTAACTAGCGCTCCCGTTCCACAACCCACGTCTAGGATGGTCTGATATTCATGATCAACTAATGAGAACACTTTTTCCAGCATTTGCCGCTGTATATTGGCAGATTGATCGTAATTAGCGGCGCTTTTTGAAAAGTTTTCTTTGATAATATTTTTATTTAACGGCATTTATCCCACAAAATCCTTTAAGCAAGCATTAAACTTATCCGGTTGTTCTAAAAACGGGGCATGCCCTACTCCACCAAATATTTCCAATTTTGATCCCGGGATACTTTGCTGTAAATAGCGCGCTGATTTAACTGTTACAATCGGATCTTTATCTCCTTGGATAATTAAAGTCGGCACATTAACCCTTGGAAGAAACTCTCGCTTATCTTCCAACCGCAATTTCTCAAACCAGCGCAACAAGTCCTTTTTCTCCGGCGGCGGAAGCGCATCAATTATCCGCTGCTGGTCTTTATCCGGAAAGATCAAATTATAAAAATAATGCATTCCCAATTTATAATCAATTAAAAAGCGCCTTTCTAATTTCTGCAGCAATGCCAGGGGTTGGCCATAAGGATAATCATTACCCTGCACATATTTGGCAAAGGCAGAAACCAATATTAAGCCAGAAACTTTTTGCCGGAGTTCAAATAAAAGCTCAATCGCCTTCCATCCCCCCATCGACCAGCCGATAATGTACAGCTCGTCGTTGGGTTTAATCTGTTCTTGGTCTAATATTACCCGATAATCTTTTAAAAATACCTCAATTTGTTTCTGCCAAATGGATGGCCCAGTAGCAAAACCGTGGATGAAATAGAGGGTTTTCATAATATTACTATTATACAGAATATTTGTCTTCTTTGCCTTCACGGGCCTCCATGGGCCCTTTCCTGTCCCAATATGCTATAATTTTTTGGTGGACCACATAATATTAGCTAAAGAAGTGATTAACGGGAAAGCCTTGTCATTTGGGGAAGCCAGCAATTTAATTAATACGGATAATGAGCATACTTTTGAGTTTTTAGCCGCAGCGAATAGAATCAAACAACACTATAAAGCCAATAAAGTAAAACTCTGCGCAATAATCAATGCCAAGTCTGGCAAATGCTCCGAAAATTGTTGTTTTTGTGCCCAATCTGCCCAGCACAAAATCAATGTTGAATGTTATCCTCTCATGACTAGTGAAGCAATGACTACCGCGGCAAAAGAGGCTGAAAAGAAGATGCAAGCTACTTGCTTCAGTATTGTAACCTCAGGGAAAGCCACAACGACCAAAAACGAAATGGATGCGATTTCGACTGCCGTTATAAACATCAAGAACGGCACCCAAATGAACCGCTGTGTGTCAATCGGTACCTTAAGTCCGGTTGAAATCAAACAATTGAAAGAAGCAGGTTTAACTCGTCTGCACCACAACCTCGAAACCGCCGAAAGCTTTTTTGACCAGGTCTGTACCACCCATACTTATGCCGAACGGCTGGAGACGATTAAAGCCGCCAAACAGGCAGGTATCGAGGTATGCTCGGGCGGAATATTTGGCTTGGGAGAAAGCTTGGACCAAAGGATAGAATTGGCATTTACTTTAAGAGAACTTGGTGTCGTTTCGGTTCCCATCAATATATTGAATCCTATTCCCGGTACTCCTGCCGCCAAAAATTATAAACCAGTCCCACCCCTCGCAGTTTTACGGCTAATCGCCACCTATCGATTTATCTTACCAAGCGTTGACATTGGAGTCTTTGGTGGAAGAGAAAAAGCTTTGGGAAGTCTTCAACCTTTAATGTTTCTGGCTGGCGCAAACGTCACTCTCATCGGCGATTATTTAACCACCAAAGGACAAGCACCGGTCAATGATTTGCAGATGATTGAAGAGTTGGGACTGGAGATTGCTCACTAGTGCTCGAATTTATCAGTGAAGCACTAAATCAGTTAAAAGCTGACGGTCTTTATCGCTCGCTCAAAACGATTGAAAAGATCGAAGGGTCGAAGATTATTATCGATGGTAAAGAGCTTATCAATTTCTGCTCCAATGATTATCTCGGCCTCTCCCAACATCCTAAAGTTAGAGAGAGAGCTATTGCAGCCATTAATGAATTTGGCACAGGCTCGCGTGCTTCACGTCTAATTTGCGGGAATACTGTTTTGCATGAACAACTCGAAAGCAAGATTACCCAGTTTAAAAGCCGGGAAGCAGCAATCGTCTTTCCAACCGGTTACATGGCCAATGTGGGAGCGATTACAGCTTTGACCGATGAAAATGACACAATTATTATTGATCGCTTAAACCACGCTTCGATTATCGATGCGTGCCATTTGTCCAAAGCTAAACTGCAGGTTTATGCACATTGTGATCTCGACGCATTAGAAAAAGTCTTGCAACGCTCAACAAAATTTAAGAAGCGCCTAATCATCACCGACTCACTTTTTAGCATGGATGGTGATATCGCCCCTTTACCAGAAATTGTTGAACTGGCAAAAGAATTTGATGCAATTACGATGATCGACGAGGCACACGCCACTGGGGTAGTTGGTTATCGTGGTAGAGGAGCTGAAGAATTATTAGAAATAAAAGGGCAAATTGATATTATTATGGGTACTTTATCCAAGGCAATTGGAAGTTTGGGGGGATTTGTGACTGGCAGTCAACCTT
>JASEHX010000095.1 GCA_030018645.1 Candidatus Margulisiibacteriota bacterium
ACCGTGTCTCAGTTCCCTTGTGACTGGTCGTCCTCTCAGACCAGCTACCCGTCATTGCCTTGGTGGGCCTTTACCCCGCCAACTAGCTGATAGGCCGCAAGCCCATCCCAAAGCCACCAGCACTTTCTAAACCTAATTGATAGAGTTAGAAAGTGCTGGTGGTTTATTCTGCAAATTAGGAAATTCACAGGACACATCCGGTATTAGTCCCGCTTTCGCGGGATTATCCCGGTCTTTGGGGTAGGTTACTTACGTGTTACTCACCCGTTCGCCACTCTCCTCCTTTGCTCTTGCGAGCTTCGGAGGATCGTTCGACTTGCATGTGTTAGGCACGCCGCCAGCGTTCATCCTGAGCCAGGATCAAACTCTCAAAAAAGTTTAATTTGACTCTATTACTTGTTAAAAAAAATTGAATCTTGTGGACTCGCATCTTAATCGCTGCCTAATTGTCAAAGAGCATTTGCAGGAGCAAGAACGAAAAGAGAGAAAAAGAGAGGAAATTTCCCTACGCTAAGCAGAGGAATTTAAAACCCTATCGCCCTCCTTCCATTCGAAACAATGTTAGCATTGTACACGAAAGCCCGCAATTTTGTCAAGCGCGTATTGTTCTGCTATAATTATACAATAAACACATGGAAATATCTAATCCGCTCATTGCTTATTTTAGTGTCTTTGCCGCTGGATTAATCTCGTCTTTTAGCCCCTGCGTCTTGATCACTATCCCGCTGGTTATCAGCTATGTTGGGGGATTTTCTGAAGGGAATATCAAACGCTCCTTTGCCTTTTCATTGGTGTTTGCTATTGGCCTCGCAATTACTTTTACAATATTAGGAGCAATCGCCTCGTTGGCAGGAACTTTGCTGGGCGATATTGGCGGATATTGGAAATATATTTTGGGAATGGTTGCTATGGTTATGGGACTGCAAATGCTGGGAATATTAAACTTTCAGATCCCCACCCCAAAAATGGTCAAAACAGAACAGAAAGGATTGATTGGCGCTTTCCTTTTGGGGATGCTTTTCGGTGTTGCCTCCTCCCCTTGCTCTACTCCAGTTTTGGCGCTAATCCTGACTTTTGTCGCTTCAAAACAAAACCTCGCCTATGGTACATCTCTGCTCTTTGTTTACGCTTTAGCCCATACTTTTTTAATTTTTCTGATTGGCATATCTACCGGCATGGCCGAATTTTTCTTAAAGTTACAGCACGTCCAAAATGCCTCATACCATATCCATAAAATCAGCGGACTAATATTTATCTTAATTGGTTTGTGGACAATTTTTGATTTCATATATTAATCGTTATTAACGCGAATGAATAATATCTTTTCCCGGGTGATCGAGGGCGATTAATAAAAGCAGATAGTTGCGCAATTTCCTGGTGATCAGGAATTTTTCCCTGACATGCTCTCTCCCATACTCCCCTAGCCTCCTTGCTACCTGCGGATTGTTAAGCAAATAACGGATTTGGAAGGCCGCGCCTTCAATGGAATGCACCAGCACCCCGGTAAAATCATGGATAACCTGCAGGGTAATTCCTCCCACGGCAGAAGCTACAACTGGTTTCCCCTTCCAAAGGGCTTCGGTAACGGTCAGTCCAAACCCTTCCCGCAGGGATTTTTGCAGGATAATGGTTGACGCCCTTTGCAAAGCATTAATCTCTATATCGGCAAAAGGCGGCAGTAATAAGATATGAATATCCGTATCCGCCTTTGCCGCTTCCTGCACTTCCTGCAGGACATGGCTGCCTTCCGGATCATCCGCCGCACCCCCTCCCGCCAAGACCAATTGGCAATCAATGTGTTTTTTTACCAACCGGTATGCCTCAATAACTCCCAGCGGATCTTTCAAATGATCAAAGCGTGATATTTGGGTAATGATCGGCCGTGAGGAGTCAATTTTATATTTATTCAGTACCGCATTTATTTCCCGCCGGGAAAGTTCCCGATTTTTTTCAGCCAATGGATCTATGGCCGGGTAAATAAAATATTGCGGGATTAGCAGCTCCTGTGAAAACCACGGGGTTGAAAAAACTGATGCATCATATTTATCAACAAATCCCTTAATAAAATTCCAGGCGTCCGGCTGAGGATGGGAAGTGTCGATATGGCAGCGCCATACCCATTTGGACTTTGATTTTTCCTTGGCTGCAATGAGACCCGCCGGCTGAGGATCATGTATGATGACTGCGTCTTCATCAAAGACCATTTCCGCAGCATTTGCCTTGGCGGCTTCATTGTAAATATCAAACATTTGCTCGGTTATCTCGGTCTTATACCCGTGCAGGGCGTTGTGCAAGGCCTTGGTCACCCCGAAAAACTCGCCGCTTCCTTTGATTACCTCCCACTTTGTTTTTATCCCCAGTTCGTTAAGAAGAGGAACAATTCGTGCTAATATTTCCGCCACCCCTCCTCCCGCCGCCGTTGCGTTGACCATTTTTACCCGCTTGCCGGCCGCCCTTTCCGCCAACAGCATAAGCTCATCAAAATTCTGCGGCCTGATTATTGCCGCATAATCATCTATCTTAGTTTTAGCCATTTTAATACCTGACAAAAAAAAGACCTCTTTTCCCCGCGCACCAAAGCTATAATTTTATCCCGCAGTTGGTCCATGGTGTATAGATACGGGTCAAGCGCCTCAATTTTTCGGGCAAGCGGTTCATCGCCAAAATTATGTTTTATCCAATCGGAAAAATCATTGGTCTTTCTCCCCAGCCGCAGGCGGGCCTCAAAAAAATGAAAAAACAGCGAGCGCAGGCCTACCTTGCACAGGTTATCGCAAAACTCCTCGAGGTCTCTGGCGGAATATTTTGTCTTTTGGACAACGCCAATATTCCGGCAGAAATAAAATTTGTGCTTTGCCGGGATATTTCCGCTCTCGGGAAAGTTTTGGATCTTGTTTTTAATTATTTCAATGATCTTTTCGCGCAGAGAATTAAGTTCTGTGTAATCCTTGAGGTTAATATTTTCTATCCTTTCGGCCAGCGCATTTTCTCCCAGCTCGCTCCTCATCCAATACGCAAAATCGTTAGTATATAAGCCGGGGGCAAACTGGTGTTCGCGGAAAGCATGGTGCACATGGTAAAAAATAGAAGAGCTGTCAATACTTTCCAGCACTATTACAAATTCATGCAGGTTGGAAGCTTTTTTTCCGGTAATTTCAACCAGTTGGGATGAAGTATAAAAATCAAAAGGAGATTTTGCTTTCATTTCACCCTTTTCCTGCCATAACAACAACTTTACCTATAAACAAATAAGTACACCCCAACTATATACGCCGCGTATATTCCTAACAGGATAATCCCTTTTTTCCTATCCAGCTTAAAACCGCTTAATCCTAAAAATAACAGGACGGTTGAAATAAAAATGGCTGCCGGCAGGTTAAAAAACAACGTTTGCTGGTCGATAGGCAAAGGCCGAATTAAGGCCGCAACCCCTAAAACCCATAATAAATTCAGCACGCTTGCCCCAATGGTATTGCCCAAGGAAACTTCGCTGAGGCGCCGGCGGCTGGATGCAACGGTAGTAAATAATTCGGGCAAGGACGTTCCAAGGGCAGTTAGGGTCAAGCCAATAACAATAGGCGGTATGTTCAGCAAATTTGCAATATTTATGCCGGTTTCCACCAGCCCGTAGCGGGCAAGAACTATGATTGCAATGCCCCCGATGATAAATAAAAATATTCCTTGGGATAAGTTTGTCCGGTTGCCGTCAAATTCGACTGTTAGCAGTATTTCTTTTCGTTTTTTGTATGCTGACCGGTATTCAAAATATAAATATAAGCCAAGGCAAATAAGCAATATCACCGCATCTAATCTGTCGATTGTCCCATCGATGGAAAACAAGCTAATCAGCGCAAACCCGCCCAATAAAACGGACATTCTCTGGATAAAGTCGCGCTTTTCCACCGCGATAACATTTAAAATCATTCCAACCGCTAATACTAACCCAATATTGCAAATGCAGGAGCCAATGGCATTGCCTACCGCCATGCCTGTCTGCCCGATATAACTTGATGATGCTGAAACAATGAATTCAGGCATGGTGGTAACTAAGCTGACGATGGTAGCGGCGACGAATACTTTTTGCAGGCGAAGCCCGTCGGCTATTTCTACTGCTCCCTTGATAAACAAATCAGCCGACTTAATAATCAAAAACCCAGCGCCAAAAAAAACGAGCAGGTCAAAAAACACGCCTATCCCCTTTTATTAATTTTGTCATCGCGGATAAAAGCTTATATACTTCGGCAGTATTTTTCAAGCGATATTTTGCGCAAGTTTGCCCACTCATTCCAACGCGAAAAGTAAGCGCCCTATTTTTTAAAGCTCTAAATGCATCTTCATCGGTTGTATCGTCCCCAATGTAAATTATTAAATTTGAATTGGTTCTTCTTTTGGGAATTAATGCCCGGACGGCCGCTCCTTTGTCCCATTTAACCGGCGGCCGAATTTCGAAAACCTTTTTCCCATGCATTATCGCTACTTTTCCTTTCCAAAGACATATATTCTGCATAAGATCATTTTTGAATGGTTTATATTTCTTCATGTTAAGAAAACGATAATGTATGCTAAGCGTTAACCCCTTATCTTCAATCCAAATCCCGCGATAATGCAAATTATTCATTAGCTTTGTCTTGATCCTTTTTAATAAGGGGATAGCTTTTTTCGCGCCCGGGTGCATCCAATATTTTCCATCAGCAAAAATTTCAAGTCCATGATTTCCGACATAAATTATATTGCGGATCCCAATTATTTTTTTTGCAAATGACAGCTCCCTGCCTGAAACAACCGCCAATTTTACGCTTGGATGGCAAGCTAATTGCCGGAGGACTTTTTTTCTTTTCGAGGAAAGAACGGCCTGCAATGGTTTTTTTGCAATGGGAGTCAATGTCCCGTCATAATCAAGCAATAAATATAATTTCATGCCTTTTGTAAATTGGTCAGATTGGTAATAATACTCGCTGCCCAACGGTATACATTGTTTTCCGCAATGATTTTTTGCATATTTTCCATGCGCTTCTTTTTT
>JASEHX010000096.1 GCA_030018645.1 Candidatus Margulisiibacteriota bacterium
TAGTAAGAAATGGGATCGACGGTTACTTGGTCCCGCGCAGCCGAGATAAGTTTGTGGAACACATCGTGCGCCTCCTGCAAGATGCCCCGCTGCGGGCCGAAATGGCGGCGCAAGCCCGGGAAGACGCCCGCGAACGCTTTTCATCGACTGCGGTTGCAAAGAAAATGGAAACGCTCTATAATTCGCTTATCGAAAAGAAAGGAGAACAACATGAAAAAACAAAAACTATTATCCCTCACCCCGCTAGCACTTAACAATCCTCCCCTCTCCCAGTGGGACCTGCCTGTTCGGCCCGCCTGCCGGACGGGCAGGCAGGCAGGGAGGGGGGTATCTTTTAGGACAGCGGGTGAGGGCTTTAAGCTGTTTTTTGTATTTTGTATCTTGTATCTTGTATCTTGTACCGGTGTTGCCGCTTCCCCACAAGTTTTCCCCTCCCCCACCATCTACGGCCCGACGGGATTGGTAAGGGTCCCCACCGCCGACATTGTACCTTATAAAAATTTTAATGTTGGCGCCAACTTTGGGACCAAAGTTACCACGTCCTCGGCTTCGGTCACTAGCGCAACCTACATAATGAATTTGGGGGCTTTTAATGGGCTGGAACTAGGAGTAGTTGGCGGAACCGAACCTAATTCCACCGAATTGCGGGAAGGCGTTTTTGTCAATTCCAAGCTCTCTTTATCTTCCGGTGACGAGCCAAACCCGATGTTATTGGCAATTGGGGTTGAAAATTTATTCTCCCGGACCCAAACCGACGTCTACATGGTCGCCACCAAATATTTTAAACAGGGTTTTAAGTTAACCTTTGGTTTTATGGGTGATTTCCCGGACGGGCGTTTTAGGCCTTTGGGCATGCTGGGCGGCGATACCAACTTGGGGAATAATTTATATGTGGCCGGCGATATGCTGCTTGGCGAAACCCTATCGCAGGTTAACGCGGGGATAAAATTCTACTTCAATCCCATTTTTTCCATCAATGCTTACGGATTAAATGTTTTAAGCAGTGCGGTCAGCAAGGATAGCCGCTCCCTTCTCTTGGGCTTTAGCTGGGCCAATCCGTTCTGATGGAAGAATTTTTGCGGCCGGCGGTTAAAGAGATCAAGGACTATGTCCCCGGGAAAAATCCAACCTCCCCGGGAGTAGTTAAGTTGGCCTCCAACGAAAATCCTTTTGGCCCTTCGCCCAAAGCACTGGAAGCAATCGAGAAAGAAGCTAAAAATCTGCACATATATCCCGATCAAAAGTCCCTGCTGCTGCGCGAAGCCCTCGCCAAAAAACTAGCCGTCGAGACAGACAATCTAATTATCGGCAACGGCTCGGATGAAATCATGCAAATTGCCGCGGCAACCTATTTGAAGCCGGGCGAAGAGGTTATTGTTTCAGCCCATACTTTTAGCGTTTATGAATTTGTCACCCGTTTATTTGACGGCCAACCGGTGTTTGCCCCGCTCAATAATTTTGAGCAAGATTTAGACGCCATGGCCCGGGCAATTACTCCCAGGACCAAGATAATCTTTCTCTGTAACCCGCATAATCCAACCGGAACATATTGCTCGAATCAGGAACTAATCGCTTTCCTGGATAAAGTTCCGGATAATATCCTGGTGGTTATTGATGAGGCTTATGCCGAGTTTGCGGAGGCGGCTGATTTTCCAAAGAGCGCTGATTTGATTAAATCCAGCAAAAACCTTTTAGTCTTGCGCACTTTTTCCAAGTATTATGGGTTAGCTGGCTTGCGTGTGGGCTACGGGACAGGAAATAAAGATTTGATCCACTACATGTTCCGCACTAAACTGCCTTTTAATGTCAACCGCTTAGCGCAAATGGGCGCCTTGGCAGCGCTGGATGATAACGCTTTCTTGGATAAAACCTATAAGAACAATCTTGAAGGCAAAAAATATTTCTATGCTGAATTTGATAAACTGGGCTTAGAACATAAGAAGACCGAAGCGAATTTTATTTTTGTTAATATAAAGCGTTCTGCCGATGAAGCTTTCCTGGCCTTAATGAAAGCCGGCGTGATTATCCGTCCGTTGACTTCTTTTGGCTTGCCTGAAGCGATTCGCGTATCAATTGGAGCCCCGGAGCAGAATAGAAAGTTTATTGCAAACTATACTTGACATATTTACTGGCTCTATTGTAAACTATAGTTAACATCGACAAGCCGAGGAAATAGATGGCAGAAAAAAGACAGCTTGAAGAAACCTTATATTTTCATAATCCCTGGTGGGCCAAAGAGTCCGTCCCGGCAGAACTGCTGGAAAAATTTAAACGGCCGGTTTTTGATAAAATCGCATCTTATCTGTCGCTTAACCGAATCTTGGTCATAAAAGGCCCTCGTCGGGTAGGAAAGACTTCCCTTGCCTATCAAATTATTGATCGTCTGCTCAACCAGGGGGTCCCGCCCAAAGATATTTTTTTCTTATCCTTCGATGACCCTAAAGCCCGGGGCGATATCGACGAAACCTTCAAGCTTTATGAGACGATCCTGGGCAGGCCCATTCAAGCCGGCGGCAAGATATACTGCTTCCTTGATGAGGTGCATTTTTTGCCGCAATGGGAGTTCTTTGTTAAGAAATACTTCGATAAAAAATATCCGATAAAATTTATTATTTCCGGGTCAGCCGCTACGCTTATAAAAAAATCAACCGAATCCCTTGCTGGTCGAACTATTGAAGAAGTTGTCTTGCCATTTAGTTTCTTCGAATATTTATTGTTTAAAATAAAAGACAAAAAATTGGCAGAAGAATTGTCTTCGCGCCATAAGGACTTTAAGTTGGGCAAAAGACCGCTCCCTTTTTCTCCAATTTTAGAACAATACGTTAATATTCACTTAAAGGAATATAAGGAAAGGGGCGGCTTCCCGCATATTTTCAATGTAAAGAGCAAGAGTTTATGGCACAAGCTTCTTTATGAAGATGTTATTGAAAAAGTCGTCTATAAAGATTTGGTTGACCTGTATGATATCCGCCAGCCGCAAATTCTGGAAAAATTACTGCTATATGTATCGGGAATTTCCGCCCAAATATTAAACATTTCCAATATTGCCGATTCAATCAGTTTAAGCAGGGAATATACCGAAAAATACCTCGGATATTTGGAAAACGCTTATTTGCTGTTCACGTTAAAAAAATATGCCCGATCAGTTGAAAAACAAATTAGAAGTTTAGAAAAAACGCATCTCATCGATCCAGGGTTGTTTAATATTCTGGAAAAGCCGCAGGAAGGCAATATTATAGAAAGCGTGCTTGCCTCTCACCTGCATAGGTTCCAGGGGGAAAAAATATATTATTGGCGCGACAAATTTGAAGTTGATATTATTTACAAAACCAATCAAACAATAATTCCGATAGAGGTCAAACTGAAAGATTCTGTTAAAAAAACCGACTTAAATGGCTTGTTTTGTTTTATGGAGAAATACCATCTGCGCGTTGGCCTAGTGGCAACCAAAGATCGCCTGGATAAAATAAAATCGGGGGGGCAAGAGATTGTTTTTATCCCATATTGGCAATTGATGGCTGTTTTATAGTGCTTATGCATAAAAAAACGACCCTATACGCCCAACATCAAAAACTCGGCGCTAAAATGGTCCCTTTTGCCGGCTGGGAGATGCCGGTTTCCTATCCGGCCGGAATTTTGGCCGAGCATACTGCAGTTAGAACCTCTGCCGGCCTCTTTGATGTTGGCCACATGGGGCTGATCAAAATCGAAGGGGAAGATTCCCTGCCCTTTCTGCAAAAAGTTGCCACCAATGATGCCTCAAAGCTGGAAGCCAATGAATGCCAATATGCTGTCCTGTGCAACGAAGCCGGCGGAGCGATTGACGACGTCTTGGTATATCGGCTGCCCATGTTTTATTTGATTGTCTGCAATGCTTCAAATATGGATAAAGTAATAGCGTGGCTAAAAAAACAATCCCAATCCTTCCATTCTTTAGCTGCTGGGCCGTATGAAAACTATTGCATGCTTTCAATCCAGGGACCTAAAGCGGTTGGTATAGTGGAAAAAGTTTTGACTGTTAGCTTAGCCGATTTGCGGCACAATCATACTCTCTGGTGGCGGGATATTATCCTTTCGCGAACCGGGTATACGGGCGAAGATGGGATTGAGATGATCGTAGCCAAAAAAGAAGTCGTTAAAGTTTGGCAATCCTTTCTCTCCGCGGGTGTGCAGCCGTGCGGGTTGGGCGCGCGCGATACTTTGCGGTTGGAAGCGGGGCTTCCTCTTTATGGGCATGAATATGACGAGCAAACTTCGCCCTTGGAAGTCGGCTATGGCTGGGCGGTTAAATTTGATAAGGGCGACTTTGTTGGGCGAGAAGCTTTATTGAAACAAAATGAAAACGGAGTGGTTAAAAAATTAGCTGGGCTGGAAATTGAGGGAAGAGCAATTGCAAGGCAGGGGGACGAAGTTTTGGGGATTGGAAAAGTTACCAGTGGGACTTATTCGCCAACGTTAAAAAGGCCCATCGCCATGGCTTTTATTACGTCTGATCACGCGCAACTCGGCAATCAAGTGCTGGTTAAAATCCGAGAAAATCTTGCCCCTGCCCAAGTAGTTGCGAAATCTTTCTATAAGCGATAAAATAAGCCATGCACAATCTGGAATTAAAGAAAATTTATTATTATGCCCTATGCGCCATGGCCTTCTTCGTGCTGATGTGGGGAGGGATTGATTTTACCGGTTCCGCAATTGGATTGATCAGCGCCAATCTTTCTTCGGCCAACGTC
>JASEHX010000097.1 GCA_030018645.1 Candidatus Margulisiibacteriota bacterium
GGATCCCATTTTATGGAATCTATGTGCTGGCAGAATCGGCCGCGATCAAATATCTTGCGACCGGTTGGCGTTGGAACCTATTTGTCTTTGTTTTTGGGGAAAATAAAGCTGGGCCAATTGCTCAAAAATGGCGGAGTTTAAGGGTTGATTTACTGGAACAAGAAATTCGCCCTTCCTTGCCAGCCGATCGTCGTGAGGAGGAGAGAAGGCGGCAGGAAACAATTATCGAAGGACAATTTCGAGAAGTAATGGTAGCAGTTCAAACTTTCTTGAATTCTCGGGACATAAACAGCGGGGCGCAAGAGGAACTACAAACGGCTTTGCGCGCCACTTTGGACCGGACGACATTTGAGGCCTTAAGGGATCGGGACGCGCGGATCGAAGCCGACCGCGGACTTGATCGGAAGTTGGGATATATGCAGGGGATTTTGTCGGCAGTTGGCAGGGTTTTGCAAGAGGCGGCTGATCCGGCCATTAGCCTAAAAAATTTGGCCGACTATGCCGGTCAACAACTTATCGCTGCCTTCCCCTACGCGGTTAATTTTATGAGTTATCGAGCTGATCGTGAAGCAAAAAGAGCCTGGGCAGTGGCATGGGGAGGGAAGGGAATATATGGTGTTTTAGCCAAATTACAAGGGATCAAATTAAAAGGGAAAATGGAAATAGATTTGGTGATGGGAGGGGATCCTCCGCGGTTGGTTGGATTTGAAAGCGCTAAAAAAATAGCTGAGCCGGACGAGATTGAAGGGGTTTTAACCCAGGACGAAAAATCATTTCTTGAAAGAGGGTTGGAGCATACTGATGCGGGCTTGACCGAGCGAATCAAGGGACAGAGTTCGGTCGTTGGGCAATGTATATTAACTGACAAACCAATGTTGATCGTTGAAACAAAGATCAATCCGCGAACTGGAATTGCAACCGCGCGCGAACTTATCTCCGCCCAAGAAGTCCACCCCAATCCCAACATGGTGCAGGCATTAAATGTGTATGATTTCATGGTCGCGCCAAGCGCGGATGGAGCAATGCTTTTAGCGGTAAAACTGCCGTCTGATATGGAACGAGATGAAGTACTGCGCATCATGGACGTTTTTGTCATGTATTCCCGTTTGGTTGGGTTAATTATGCGCACAAGATTATTATCCGATGAGGTTAGGGCGGAGAAAGAAAAGGCGGAAAAGTTGAGCTTGCGGGCAGAACGGTTAACGGAACAACTGCGCGGCGCATTGGGTGGCCATATGGACCCAAAAGTTGCAAAAGCAATTGAGGCATCTGTGGTAACAGGCGACTATTCTCAAATAAAATCACAACCTGCCTTGTGTACTATGATGTTTACCGATATCGTAAATTCAACCGGCATCGGCAGGGCTTTTACAGGAAAACATGGAGCGCAACAGGGAGCTACCATGATCAACGAGTTTTTTCAGGATTACCGCGGTTGGATGGGAAAAATTGCCAGCGAACAAGGCGGGATACTGGACAAGCATATTGGAGACGGCGCCTTATATTTATGGGGCACCCCGATCAATAATGAAGGAAATGGGGCGGAAAAGGCAGTAGCGGCGGCCATCCAGATGCAAAGGGAAGGCCAACGTTTCTTATCTTCGACGAGGTGGGAGCAGATCTTTTCGGAACTGAATTTATCTTTCGGTATGCGGGTAGGTATTTATACCGGCGAAGTGGTAGTGGGGGTAGTTGCGTCAGACGTAAAAAATGAATATACAGCCATTGGAGATCCAGTCCATCGTGCGGCGCGGTTTGAAGGGCAGGCAGATGTATCAAAGAAAAGGGAGGCCACTGGTGTTTTATTATGTAAAAATACTTTTCGACAATGTTCATTAAGATTTTTGCAAGCTGAAGTAGACGCGATCAATGCCGCAATAAGAGAATATTTAGTTAAAGATTTAAGGTCTGCCGAAATTGTCGATAATTATTTTATTCCATCAACTGTTGATGAGATTTTTTCTCAACGGGCTTTTGGCATCCACATTGGCAAGGAAACGCACTATACAGAAGGACAGGAAACCATATCCGATCATTTAGAAGAAGAAAGGGGCTACGACCTTTGGTGGGATCGGAAACGGGTTAAAAAGTTAGTATTGCGGAAGATGCTCGATCCGGCGATTGTAGCGGAAGACGAAGCCGCCCAAACGGTGATCGCAAGCAATATGTAGTAACGGCGCACCCCTTTACATCTTCTTCTCCTTCCTATATCATACTGCTCAAGATGGACAGCTTGCTGCTTCTTCGAAGATTACCTCTTTTTTCCCCGGTTAATTTAGATGACCTGCGCGGTTATCTGGAAAGGATAGAAGAAGTTTCGTTTGCCAAAGGCGACGTCATTTGCGAGCAGGAAAAACCCTCTCGGCAAAATTTATATATTGTGTCTTCCGGCAGTTTAAATATGATTCTCAACGGCCGGATCATCGGTACGCTTGCCCCCTTAAATATTTTTGGCGAAGCTTCCCTTTTCAGCGGGGAGCCGCACAGCGCTACCATCAAAGCTGTTTCTGACGGAGCGCTTTTGGTTATCAAGCGGGAGTTGTTTGAGGAAATTGGGCAAAAGCACCCCAAGGTATTGATCAATCTCTCGCGCAATTTGGGAAAAAAACTGCACCAAACGGCCGAAGGGGTCTTTAAAACTTCTGAAGAGGATTGCTGCCGGACAATACTGATCTTGTCGTCGGTTGATATGTGCGGAAAAAGCACCTTGGCCGTCAACCTGGCAGCCAGCATGTACAGGATGACAGGAAAGAGGACATTGGTGCTGGATACTTGTTTTACCAGCGGCAGCTGCGCTTCGATCTTAAAAACTTCCGCTCCTATAACCCTTACCGATCTGGTAAAAGAAAAAAGAAGTTTTATTATGGCCGATCTGCAAAAGCAAATCATCAAACATTCCTGCGGAATGGATATGTTTTCTTTTTGCCGCGAAGGGGAAAATTGGCTGGAAGAAAAAGAGGCAATTTGCCGGGCGTTCAAGCAGCTTAAGTTAATCTATGACCTAATAATTGTTGACGCGCCTTCGGGGGCGGCTTTTGGGGACCTGCGCCATTTGTTTGTAGAATCAGATGAAGTTGTCGTTTTGACCAAAGATTCGCCAACCAGTATTAATACCGGCAATAAGCTGCTGGAGGCCATTAAAAGCATCTATCCGCCGCTGGGATCAAAAATATGGGCCGGATTCTTCCCGGAAAAGAGCGGAATAACAGTACGGATACCCCAATTTAATGATTTTGTTTTTCCTTACGACAGCGAAATTGCCAGCGCGGCCTCCATCAGCGGAATCCCGTTTGTCATCGGGTACCACAATTCACATGTCAGCAAAGCGGTCAATAGTTTGGCGCGAAAAATACTGCATATGCGGATCGGGCTGGCACTGTCTTCGGGCATGGCGCACGGTTTGGCGCATATCGGGGTCTTAAAAGTTTTGCAGAACGCCGAAATTCCGGTTGATATTATTGCGGGAACATCCGGCGGAGCGCTGTATGCTTCTCCCTTCGCGGCCGGCCGGTCGCTGGAGCATATGGAAAAGGCCATGTTGAAGATTGGAAAGCTTAAAATGTTTTCCCTGATCGATTTTTCTTTTCCCTATTCGGGCTTTATCAGCGGCCGGCGGATCATCAAATTGATCCGATCGGTTATCGGAAATATAAATTTCGAAGAGCTTAGCATCCCATTTTTGGTGATATCAACCGACCTGAACCAAGGCGAAATTTACATTTTTAGCCGCGGCAAGGTGTTGGAGGCACTGCGGGCCACCATTTCCATCCCCGGGGTTTTCCCGCCGTATAAACATGACGGCCGCTTTCTCGTTGACGGGGCAACAATTTCGCCTGTCCCGGTGGAAATTTTGTACCGCGCTGGGGCCGATAAAGTTATTGCCGTCAATACCAGCGCGCATCCGGCGGGCAGTGGCAATGGGAATAAGAAAGGGCTGTTTTCCCAATATATTCCGCCCAATTTTATTGATGTCATCATGCATTCCCGCGCCATCAGCAGTGTTTGCCTGGCGGAAAGCGAATGCCGCAAGGCCGACTTGACGGTTTCACCTGAACTGGCCGGGTACCGGTGGAGAGATTATCATTTGGCAAAAGAAATCATTAAGGCCGGAGAAAGGGCGGCCGAGGAAGCTTTGCCGAAAATTAGAAGTTTAGTCCAGCAGGGCATTAAAAACTAATCTCTAGCGGCGATTTGAAACTTATTTTTCCAATTCTTCAGCTAATAACTTGTTAACCAGCGCCGGATTGGCCCGTCCTTGTGACACTTTCATTATTTGACCGACAAAAAAGCCCATTGTCGTTTTCTTGCCGGCTTTATACTGCTGGTGCGGGCCGGGATTATTTTTGATTACTTCGCCAATAATTTTCCGGATTTCATCCTCATTGCTGATTTGGGTCAGACCCGAAGCGGCAATAATATCTTTGATCGGTTTACCAGATTTTAAAGCGTCAGCGATAACGGTCTTGGCGATCTTTCCGCTGATCGTTCCGTTATCGATCAATTGGACCAGTTCTGACAGTTGAGCTGGGGACAAGGAAGATTGCAAGATGGTCGAATGGTTGGCATTAAGGTAAGCTTGAATATCCCCAAGCAGCCAATTGGCAATGGCTTTGGGGTTGCGGTGTAATTTTACGCATTCCTCAAAATAATCAGCGGTT
>JASEHX010000098.1 GCA_030018645.1 Candidatus Margulisiibacteriota bacterium
AAGGACGCCCCCCTCTCCCAGCCTGCCTGCCGGCAGGCAGGAGGGAGAGGGTAGATATCCAATTTCTTTTGTAAAACTTTTATTAGTATATCAAAATCAGATTTAAAATCGGGCGAGACCATGAATTTGATGCTGGCAAAGGGGCCATCGGTGGGTTTTGGAGTGCGGATGGCGACCATCCCCTCAAAGGCCTCAAAATAGGGGCAAATCAAATAGATATCTTCTTTGCGGACTTTTAGATAATAGTCTATCGAGTCGATCATAGTTTCTCGATGTAAAATAAACCAACGGCCGGCAGGTGGTTATAGATTAGCCGATTGATTTTTTTTAAGCGAGTATTCCGTTCGCTGGATAGTGCGCGGTTGAACCCGGCAGTTTTGGCAAAAAGCTCATCAACTGGTTTACTGCTGTAATGGAAAAAATTAACTTCGGCGCCGGTCTTGAAGAGCGGCGCTAATAAGTCATAGCCGTCGGGATTTTCAATCTCGGGATTGTCGGAAAAGAGCTGTTCAAGATCGGCCTTATATCCTAATAGAAATAAATCAAATTTGCCGGATGAAAGTTCCTCGGCCCATTGGTCTTCATCAAATGCGTCAACCGAGGACAAAGTTAATTTTATGCCCAATTTCTGCAGATCCGTTTTAATCTTATTGGCAATCGCAATGGTCTTGACCCCGTCGGTATGCAGAAGCTTTAAGTTTTTTAAGCGCTTATCATTAGCTGAGTAGCCAACGGACTTTAGATCGGCCTTGGCTTGTTTTAGATCATACGGGATAAGCTTTAGGTCAGGGTCGTATCCCAGCATGCCAGGCGGGACATAGCCAATGGGAACCGCTTCTTCGCTCATAATTACCTGGGCGATAAATTTGCGGTCAAGACCTTCAATCATAGCCCGGCGGACTTTTATTTCCCGGACCACCGGGCGCTTGAGGTCAAACCCCAGGAGCCAAACACCGTCGTACTCTTTTGCTAGCGCAAAAGAATAAATTCCAAGCATCAAATTCCAAATCACAAACAGTCCAACAAGCGCCCTCATCGTGCTGACCTCGCTTGCTCAAATAGATCATTTCCTTGGCTGTCAATGGCGACGATGGCGGGAAAATTGGCGACTTCAAGTTCAAGAACCGCTTCGGGACCAAGCTGGGGATAGGCAATCACTGTAGATTTTTTGATGTGCTTGGAAAGCGCCGCGGCTACCCCGCCGGGAACAACCAGATAGACCGCTTTATATTTTCGTATGGCAGCTTTTACGCTTTCGCTGCGGCGACCCTTGCCGATCATAATTTTAATTCCCAGTTTTAAAAGATCGGGGGTAAAGGGATCCATGCGGGTGGCGGTGGTAGGGCCAATGGAACCAATAATTGCGCCGGGCGGGGTGGGAGTAGGCGAGGCATAAAAAAGGATGGCTCCTTTAGGGTCAAATGGCGGGTTTTTACCGAATAATTTATGGGCAGAATCTCGGGCGGCAAAGATCTTCCCACTAATTAATACTTCCTCTCCAACTTTTAGCTTGGCGACCAATTTATCATCAATCGGAGCCCTCATATTATTGTTTCCTTAAACCTATGCGCATGGCAATCGATATTTACCGCTGCCGGCAAACTAGAGATATGGCAGGGACGTTTTTCAATATTAACGGCCAGAGCAGTGGTTGTTCCTCCTAGTCCCATAGGGCCAATTCCAAGCAGATTGATTTTCTTCAGCAGTTCTTTTTCCCACTGTTGGGCGGCGTGGCCGCTGTTATGCGCGCCAACTTTTCGGCAGAGGGCTTTTTTTGCCAGATAGGCGGCAGTATCAAAATTACCGCCAATCCCAACCCCAACAATAATTGGCGGGCAAGCATTGGGGCCGGCGGCTTCCACGGTTTCAAGGATAAAGTTGTCAATCTCTTCTCGGTCAGTGGAGGGATTGAATATACGGAGAGCACTGCAATTTTCCGCTCCGCCGCCTTTGGCCAGAAAACCAATCTTAATCTTAGCCCCCGGGACAATTTCAACGTGGAGGATGGCCGGCGTATTATCGCCAGTATTTTTCCTTAGAATAGGGTCTTCGGTTACTGATTTACGCAGGAAACCAGCTTCGTAGCCCTGGCGTACGCCTTCGTGCACCGCGGACTCCAGCGCTTCTCCGATGATTTGGACTTCCTGTCCCAGTTCAATAAAGACAACCGCCAATCCGGTATCTTGGCAAAGCGGCAGTTTGTCCCGCCGGGCAATTTGGGCGTTTTGGATAATTTGGCGCAGGATTTTGCGGCCGACTGATGATTTTTCTTTGGCTAAGGACTTATTTAATGCAGCAACCACATCTTCCGCAAGATTGGTATTGGCTTCAATGCAAAGGTCTTTGACCGTTTCAGTGATCTCTTTAGCCGGTACTTCGCGCATGAAAGGAATTATAGCACAAAATTGATAATGCCCAGGGTGGCGGCTGTTACTAGGATTGACGCAATGGTCGTCCCCACTAATCCCGCCATAAAGGTTGGCGCCCAGCGCAGTCCGAGCAGATAGGCGGCGATGGTCCCGGTCCAAACGCCGGTGCCGGGGAGGGGAACACCGATAAAAAGAATAAGGCCAATAATTTCCAGGTCTTCTATCAACTTGCTTCTGGCGCGCGTCCGGGCGAAGAGCCATGCGAAAAATTTGTCAAAAGAAACCACTTTACGCAAGTGCTCGGTTAAGTTATTTAAAAACCAAAGGAGCGGCAGGATGGGCAGGATACTGCCGAGAACACTAAGGAAAACCGCGTTAGCGGGGGCAATTTTATAGACCATAATGGCCAGGGGAACCGAAGCCCGGACTTCAAAAACAGGGATCGCGGCCAGTAAGACAACCGCTATTTCTTCAGCCATCCCATCATCTCGCGCAATTCGGCGCCGATCTTTTCAATGGCGTGATCGCGGTCTTTTTCGCGCAGGGCGTTGAAGGTTTTGCCTTCGTTCTTGGCATTTTCTTTGATCCATTCGCGGGCAAACGCGCCGGATTGAATTCTTTTGAGAGCTTTCTTCATCGATTTTTTAACTTTAGCGTCAATTATTTTTGGCCCGACGGTAAGGTCGCCGTATTCGGCCGTGTTGCTGATGGCTTTGCGCATGCCCTGCAGGCCGTGTTTATAAATGAGGTCAACGATTAATTTTAATTCATGACAACATTCAAAGTAGGCCATTTCGGGCTGATAACCGGCTTCCACCAAAGTTTCAAATCCCGCCTTAACTAGAGAGGTGCATCCTCCGCACAGCACAGTTTGCTCGCCGAATAAGTCAGTTTCCACCTCTTCTTTAAAAGTGGTTTCAAATACGCCGGCTCTTGTTCCCCCAATTCCCTTCGCATACGCCAAGGCAATTTCTTTGGCCTGGCCGCTGGCATTTTGCTGGACGGCAATTAAACAGGGGACGCCGGCGCCTTCCACAAAGGTTTGCCGCACCATGTGCCCCGGCCCTTTGGGCGCCACCATAATGACATCTACGTCCTTGGGGGGCTTGATAGCTTTGAAGTGGATATTAAAACCGTGGGAAAACATAAGAGTTTTGCCCTTCTTCATGTATTTACGAATGTGGTCTTTGTAAATCCTGGCTTGCAGTTCATCCGGGATTAAAATTTGGATGATATCGCCTTTTTTGGCGGCGTCTGCGGCGGTCATGACCTCAAAGCCGGCCGCCTGCGCCTTCTGCCAGCCCAGCGACCCTTCAACCTCAGCAATAATGACTTTCACGTCGCTGTCTTTTAAATTTTGCCCTTGTGCCCCTCCCTGGTTGCCAAACCCAACGATCGCAATGGTTTTGCCTTTCAATAACTCCAAATCCGCGTCCTTGTCATAATAAACTTTGGCCATTTTTGCTCCTCCCTTTGCTTATAAGAGACGTTTCTCCCAAGTCCCAACATATTCTAGCAAGTTTCTGCCCTGTGGTCAAAATATGAGCTTCACCGATAATTAACAAACTGGAGGGCGAGCGGGAAATTGGCAGTCTTAATCTGCGCGATGATGGTTTGCAGGTCGTCGATTTTTTTGGCCGACACCCGGATTTGGTCACCCTGGATCTGTGATTGCACTTTAAGACCCGAGGCCTTGATCAATTTATTAATTTCTTTAGCTTGTTCCTGGGGAATACCCTGTTTGATCGTCACCAACTGTTTAACTCCGCCGCCCAGAGAAGTTTCCAGCTTGGCATACTCAAAGAATTTTAAGGGGACCTGCCGTTTGGCCAGTTTCTCATTCAAGATATTAATAACGTTCTTTAGTTTAAACTCGTCATCAGAAACCAACCGGATCTTATCGGTCCCTTCTTTTTCAATTTGGCTGATACTGCCTTTAAAATCAAAACGATTGGCAATTTCCTTCATCGCCATCTGGATGGCGTTGTCAATTTCCTGGAAATTGGGCTTGCTGACTATGTCGAATGAATTATCTTGAGCCATGTAATAATTTTACCATAGATTTTAGAAAATAATCGAGAAAATTAAGCACAGTATTCTAGATTTCCCACGGATAGATGCTTGATAGGGCTTTTGACTCCCCCCTTAAACCAACCATCTGGTATTTTTTG
>JASEHX010000099.1 GCA_030018645.1 Candidatus Margulisiibacteriota bacterium
GGAACATCAGAAGCGGTTTTAGGCCAGTTTTTAAGAAAACATCACTCTTTGGCAAGAGATATGATCATTGCAACAAAATGCGGAATGCTGTGGAAAAACGACGGCACAACTCCCCAGGATTTTTCTCCTGAATCAATGCGCGAAGCAGTCGAAAATAGCCTTCGCCTTTTAGGCGGACATATCCATTTGCTCCAGCTCCACAGCATAAATATGGATGTTTTAGACCGTGAAGAATCATTAAAGGTTTTAGAATATTTTAGGGGGCAAGGAGATGTTGATTTTGTCGGCGCAACCTGCACCAGGCCGCCTGAAGCTGCCATGAAAGCGGCCTTTTCAGGCAGGTTTGACACGCTTCAGGTCCAATATAATCCATTAGACCAAAGCATGGCGAAAGCAATAAGAATTGCCGGAGAACAAAACTTAGGCGTAATTGTAAACCGGCCTTTGGCAACCGGATTGTTCTCCAACAAAAGTCAATTTGCCGCGGACCCAAAACAAAGAGACGCCGCGCGTCAAATTCAAGCCCAATCGGGAGCAGAGGATCTGGCGGCATATTCCTGGAAATTCGTTTTCGATAATCCGCATGTAACGCTGGCATTGATCGGTACGCGAGATATTGGGCATTTAAGAGAAAACATAAGAGGGTTAAATCGATGAAATTATTTATTATAGGATCTGTGTCAGGGGGCAGTTTTCTTTTGTCGATTGTACGGACGGGGCCGATTTATGGGGCTTGCAAAGGAAGATTCTCATGGAACGCCGAAAGCCCAATGGAAACGTAAATCAATGGGTGGAAAGTATGATTTTTGCTTTTGTCCTACTGACTTTGGTGGGTGTTATTTTTTCTTCTTTTTAGAAACAAATTCCAAAAGGTCTCCAATAGGGCAATTCAAAAACGCACAGAGTTTTTCCAGCGTCTCAAATTTAATACCTGAAACTTCTTCATTGTAAAGACTGGATAGGGTATTCGGGTTTATTCCTGTTTTTCTGGCAATCTCAGCGGCGCGCATTTTTCGCTCCCCTAATAATTTTCCCAAATGAATTTTTATTGGCACATTTTTTCTCCTTTTGAGTTTCTTCGGAAGAATACTCCTTAAGCAATATGCGAGTCAAATGTAATAATAAAATATATTGATGCGGGCATAAATTTTCCTATTTGATGAATATTGTCAAATCGCTTATAATAATAGTTGTTCAAAGTAGGTTCGAGCATCGTTCAGGATGTTCTACCCTGAGGGCCCGTAGCTCAATGGATAGAGCAACAGATTTCTAATCTGTTGGTTGGAGGTTCGATCCCTCTCGGGCCCGTTTATTTTAACTGGCGGGCGAGTGGTGGAATTGGCAGACACGCATGGCTTAGGACCATGTGCCGAAAGGCTTGGAGGTTCAAATCCTCTCTCGCCCATTAACTAACAAGACGATTCGACTTTGTCGAATCTACAACTAACAACTTACAACTGTTGAGCTTTTATTATATAATAGCTGTTTGTTAGTAGTTAGTTGTTTGTCGTAGGCGCCGAGGGCGCCGTGTTGTTAGTTACCGTGCGGGAGTAGCTCAGTTGGTAGAGCGTCACCCTTCCAAGGTGAGGGTCGCGAGTTCGAGTCTCGTCTCCCGCTAGTTAACTAACAACTAACGACACGATCCGACTACGTCGGATCTACAACTTACAACTTAATTTGTATAGGATAAACAAGATGGCCTTTAGGTTTCTTTCTTTCCCGGTTTATAAAGATGTTAGGAATTTTATCAAAGAAATCTATGCTATTTCTGGTAAATTCCCAAAGGAAGAACAATTTGGCTTAACCAACCAACTGCGACGTGCAGTTATTTCCATTGCCCTAAATATTGCCGAAGGATCGGACAGGGGATCCGACAATGAATTTAAGCGTTTCATTGATATTTCAATCGGCTCATTAAACGAAGTCATTGCGATTCTCGACATAGCTTCTGATAACGGCTTTATCAAAAAGGACGAATACGATATAATGGTTGTGAAAGCTGAACACATAGTTAAGCAATTATCCGGATTCAAGAAAAGCCTAGTAAAAAATAGTAGGTGTAAGTAGTTAGCTATTTGTTGTCATTTGTCAGTCGTAAGTTATAAGTCGTTAGTTGTTTGTTGTAGGCGCCGCAGGCGCCGTGTCGTTAGTCATCATGCGCCATTAGCTCAACTGGTAGAGCATCTGACTCTTAATCAGGTGGTTGTAGGTTCGATTCCTACATGGCGCAGTCTTATTTACTTATTTTTTGCAACCAGCATTTTCAACAGCGGCGGGGTGATAAAGGTCGTCAACATGATCACCAAAAGCACCGCGACATACAACTGCTGGCCGATAATTTTATGTGAAAGCCCGTAGGCGGCAAAGATCAAGCCCACTTCCCCGCGGGGGAGCATCCCGATCCCAATGACCACTTTGTTTAGTTTTTCAAAAACCGCCCAGCCGCTGACAATTTTCCCAAAAATTGCCACGGCAAAAATCAAACCGGCAAAAATCAGCATCGCGTGATTGGCGGGATTAAATGGATTAAAGAGGTTAATGTTTACCGCGGCGCCCATCATTACAAAAAAGATGGGGACAAAAATATCGGCCAAGGGCTTAGTTTGTTTTTCCACATGCTCTTGGTGTTCAGTGCGGGAAAGGATAAGCCCGGCGGCAAAGGCGCCGACGATAGGAGCTAAGCCCACTAACTGGGAAAAGTAGGCCAGAATTAAACAAAAGGCAAACGCAAAAACAAAAAGTACGCCCCGCACCCGCATTTGGTGGACAAACTTTAAAAGATAGGGGGCGGCGGTGCTTCCAATCACTATGGCCCCGCCAAGAAAAGCGGCAGCGTATCCAGTTAGGCGTAAAATATTGGCTATTGAAACCGAACCGGAAGTAACGATCCCTGTAACCACCGCTAAAATAATTAAGCCGATGACATCATCCACTACCGCCGCGCCAATGACAATTTGGGCTTCTTTCATCTTTATTTTACCCAGGTCCTGGAAAACCCTAACCGTAATGCCGACACTGGTAGCGGTTAAAGTGGCTCCAATAAAAATCGATTCCATTACCCCCAGGCCAGAATAATGCGAAACAAAATAGCCCAAAACAAATGGGCAGGCAACCCCAACACATGCCACCAGAAAAGCCCACAGCTTCACGCTCATAAATGCTTCGTAGTCGGAAGTTATCCCGGCTTCAAATAATAAGACAATCGCGCCAATTTGTGCTAAAACGCTGATAATTGAATCTTCGCGGATCAAACCCAAAACCGAGGCACCCACTATTACCCCCGCCACCAGCTCCCCCAGCACCGCCGGCTGGTGTATCCGTTCCGCCAGTTCCCCTCCAACCTTGGCCGCTACCAATATGATAAACAAAGACAACAACAAACTCGTAATTTCCATTGACTGCCCCTTTCTGTTTTTTTTCGAAATTATTATAGCATAACCCAAAATTTATTGCCGGACCCTGTTAACAATGGTACAATGCATTCATAGGCCTCGATAACTACCAAGAAAATGCTTATTTTAGCCATCGAAACATCCTGCGATGAAACTTCGGCCGCCGTGGTAAAAGACGGGACAGAGATCCTTTCCAACGTCATTTCCTCCCAAATTGAATTCCACCAAAAATACGGCGGGATCGTGCCCGAAGTCGCCGCCCGCAAGCATGTGGAAGTTATCAATTTGGTCATTAAAGAAGCCCTGGAAAAAGCCAATGCTGGGCTTAGGGACATAAACGCTGTTGCCGTCACTTATGGGCCGGGTTTGGTTGGTTCATTGCTCGTCGGCGTCTGCGCTGCAAAGGCAATTGCTTACGCGCTCAATGTTCCATTAATTGGATTAAACCATCTGGAGGGCCACATTTATGCTAATTTTCTAATTTCCAATTCTCCAATTTCTAATCTCTCTTTCCCTTTCATTTGCCTTTTAGTTTCCGGCGGACATACGATGATTGTTTTAGTCAAAGATCATGGGAAATACGAAGTGCTGGGCAGAACTCGAGACGATGCCGCTGGCGAAGCTTTTGATAAAGTGGCTCGCTTTCTTGGCTTAGGGTATCCTGGCGGTCCAATTATCGATAAATTAGCTAAAGAAGGAAATCTTCATGCCATTGAATTCAAACGCCCCATGATCGAGAAGGAATTCGGCTATGACTTTAGCTTTAGCGGTATAAAAACCGCCGTCGTAAACCTGTCGATTCACGATTCACAATTCACGATTCGCGATATTGTCGTCAGTTTTCAACAAGCCATCGTCGACGTGCTGGTTGAAAAGACCATCCGAGCGGCCAAAGAACACAACTGCAAAACCATCGCACTTGCGGGAGGAGTTTCGGCTAATTCTAGATTAAGGGAAGATCTACTTAAAAAAGGACAAGAACAAGGACTAGCAGTAATTATTCCTCCATTAATCCTCTGCACCGATAATGCCGCTATGATTGGCTGTGCGGGGTATTATCATTTAAAAGAAAATAAGATTGCTGGATTAGATC
>JASEHX010000100.1 GCA_030018645.1 Candidatus Margulisiibacteriota bacterium
CAGGATCGGGATGCCAAAGGGAGGCCAATCTTTGAGGATCATTTGGCGTATCCCACTTCTCCCGGACAATTCCGCTTGTTTAAAAAAGTAGAAGATTATATCTCCAATATATATTACGATACGACCATTGTTCCCATGGGCGGCGAAATAAAATGGCAAAAGAACAAATGGGTTTTCCAAAATAAAAATGGCCAATGGCGCACCCTTCCTCAAACATTGGCTTCCGATTTGAGTTTGCCGGAAGCACAAAGAAAATATACTTTTTATGATGCGGTTGCCAACCCCAGCGGAGAAGTTGAATCAGTCAAATGGGGCAACCATCCTTTTGGAAAATATGCCATGCAAACTACCGTTGACGGCAAAAATGCTTTTCCCGAACTGATCCATTCGTCCGGCGACCTGATGATGGAAGAGCGCCAATTAGTGAACGACCTTATCAAACTTCTTTCGGCTCCTTATGACAATTTCGACGAATGCGTCAAAAACAACTCGAATTTTGATTTATACAAGGCCTGTTATGATTTTGTGGCTAATCCCACAAGGCAGGGATTACTGCAGATGAAGGAAGCGGCCAACTACCGCTTATATTATGGTTTGCCGCTGTCGAGCGCCGAAGTTAAAGCGGTGCCGGCCGATGCCATTATTGCCGATAAGATATTAAGGAACAAAACCAATTTGACGCCGGATGAAATTAAAATAGCCGTTGAGGAAGACATTGCTTATTGGCGCGGCGGCAAACTGAAAGTTAACATGGAAAAAGTGCTGGGGATCAGCTTTGACACTTACCAATATGTGGTAACCATCCAAAAGTTTGCCCACCATTATGAGGTCTTGAAAAATAATTGGAACAATCTAAACAACCTGCGCTGGGCGCTTTTGAAAGATTTTAATAATTTTGTAATCAAAGATGAAGCACTTTTTAGCAGTGTCTTGCGCGAATTGATGCTGCGCAGAATACGACTGGAGCGATTGACCCAGCAGACGGGGATAGAAGTATTGACACTAGAGATACGCGCGCGATAATATACTATGCGGATGAAAAAATATTTAGCGTTGTCCATTGTTACTGCAATCCTGATTTCTTGTGCCTTTGCCGACCGCCCTTTGATCACCGATAATTTTGGGGTAACAGATTCCGGCCATTACCAATTGGAATTAAGCTACAACCACGATGTCCCGCGTGACGGGACGGCAACTTATTCTTTAACTAATGTCAGGTTAAAAAGCGGCTTGATGCCCAATACCGATGCCTGGATCGAGATGCCGTATTATTTTGGAGGATACATGGGAATGGGAGATGCTATCATCCGGGCAAAATGGCGCTTCCAGAAATGGAGCGCGGATGAAGGTTTGGCGGCAAGGGTAGATGTAAAACTAACCGGCGGCGACCAAGCTTCAATGACTACCGGGTTTAATGATTTTGCCTATCTTCTTATCTGCTCGAAAAGATTTGGCCCTTTATTAACCCATTGGAACCTGGGTTATACTGATATTGGCGAAGCGGCTGGAGCGACCTCGGCTAATACCATTGATTATCAAGCGGCGGTTGAATACCAAATAGACGATGCCAAGAAGGTTGTAGCAGAAATCTTTGGTAATTCTCCACAGCATACTACTTCGCTCAACTGCCAGATTGGCGGGACGATTAAAACCGCACCAAATATCACCATTGATGGTGGCTATATTTTTGGACTAAATAATTACAGCACGGATATTGTTAATATCGGTTGTACGCTCACGTATTAACATCAAGATATGCTATACTATATAATATATGCCGCACACTAATTTCTTTGGCTTGGGGATTGCCCCGGGCATCTTGGATATCTTGAAAAAATTAAAATTTACCGTCCCAACTCCCATCCAGCAAAAAGCCATCCCGGTTGCTATTGAAGGAAAAGATATCATCGGTGTTGCCCAAACCGGGACCGGCAAGACCTTGGCTTTTGGGATCCCCTTGATCCAACGTTTAGCGC
The DNA here is from genome assembly GCA_030018645.1 of Candidatus Margulisiibacteriota bacterium. GTDB lineage: Bacteria > Margulisbacteria > WOR-1 > O2-12-FULL-45-9 > O2-12-FULL-45-9 > JASEHX01. Next base: position 1,977 of record JASEHX010000100.1, read on the forward strand.
AAATTAAAGGCAGGGGGCTTATTTTGGTCCCGACGCGTGAATTGGCCCTGCAAGTAGATGAAGCTTTGCGCAAAGTGCTCAACCATTCCTGGATCAGGACGGCGGTTTTAATCGGCGGGGCTTCAATGTATAACCAGGTATCCGCATTGCGCCGCCGGCCGCGCATTATCGTTGCGACTCCTGGGAGATTAATTGATCATCTTGAACAGCGAACAACTAATTTGGCCGATGTAAAAATTTTAGTTCTTGACGAAGCAGATCGGATGTTAGATATGGGTTTTGCTCCACAAATAGCTAAGATTTTACAGCAAGTCCCCCCCGAGCGGCAAACTATGCTTTTTTCGGCCACTATGCCCAGCGAAATCATTAATTTAGCGCGCTCCTATATGAAATTACCCATCCAAGTTGAAATTGCCCCGACTGGCACGGCCGCCGAAAACGTAATCCAAGAAGTTTATCTGGTCAGGAAAGACGACAAGCCGCAATTATTATTTACCCTTTTAGATCAGTATCACGGGACAGTCTTGCTTTTTGCCCGGACCAAGCGCGGTGCTTCCCGGATAACCCGCGGCTTGCGGTCGATGAACCACAACGCAGCAGAGATCCATTCTGATCGTTCCCTTTCCCAGCGGCGCGAAGCGCTGGAAGGTTTTAAGTGCGGTAAATATCGGATCCTGGTTGCTACTGATATTGCGGCGCGCGGGATCGATGTTTCCGGGATCGAGTTAGTTATCAATTACGATTTGCCGGACGATGTGGAAAATTATGTCCATCGGATTGGGCGGACGGGCAGGGCGGGGATGGAGGGACGAGCGATTTCTTTTGCTACCCCGGAACAAAGGAATGATATCCGCAGTATTGAAAGGTTAATTAGGACCGCTTTGCCGATTAAAAGACACGGCGATATTTCTACTACTGAGATGGAGCGACCCCTGGTTAAATCGGTTGCCCGCCACTTTACCCGCCGCGGCGTGTCTTACGGGCCGAAGTATCGAAGATAGAGGGGCAGGCCTATAAGCCGGATTCTGTTCCTCCTTCGTCCCGACTATCGTCGGGACTTCGGAGGAGATAGTCATCTATCTGGGGTAAACATTGCTGTTTGCCTCGTTGCGACCTACTCGGGATATAACGAGCCGAGCTAGCTCTTTCCCTATTTGGTCTTGCTCCGCGTGGGGTTTAGCGCACCGCTAGTTGCCTAGCTGTCGTGTGGGAGCTCTTACCTCCCAGTTTCACCTTTGCCTTCCAACCTTTAGAGTTGAAGTGGGCCGTGTATTTTCTGTGCCACTTTCCTTGGGCTTTTATTCCCAGTTGCCGTTAGCAACCACGCTGCTCTATGGAGTCCGGACTTTCCTCCCCGAGCGACGCCGCTTGCGGCGGAGTCGAGGGGCGACCATCCAGCCTGCCCGAATTACATTGTAGCACAATCATTGTTTTATTTGAACTAAAGCTAAGAAGCTGCTAGCAAGGGTATCTTCAGAGTGAGAAGGCGGTTTCCATGCACAATTGAAATGTTGAAACAATTGCTCTTCAGTTCCTAAGAAAACGGTTTCTGCTCCGGCTTCTTCTCCGGCCATCTTAAGCAAATCAAAATCAACGAAGGAAGTAATATCGCGGCGTCCTGGTTCCCAGTAAGGTGATTCTCCGCACATCCCGTTCCATACTGTCCAAATTAAATTGCCGGTTGGGTAGGATGTCCCACTAAATCCATAATCAATGATAATATGTGCTCCAGCAATCAGGGATTCCGTTACCGCCCGCATCCACTGCAGAGAGTTTAAATTTACCGGGACCTTAACCCTTTTAGGGATAGATTTGCCTGATTTAGCAATATAAGATACTATTTCTGGCGAAATTCCAGGAACCCATAGGCCTTCAAACTCTTCGATTCCGGGAAAGAGATCTGGATTCGATCGCACCCATTCTTCGCCTAATTGGCAGTTTTCATTGCTGGAAACCAAGTGGACAGGAAAAGTATCGGGTAACTCATTGGAAATAAATACCCCATGGATTTTAGGAAGTTCTGAAGAATATACATTTTGTTCTCTCCAGGCAATAATTGTGTGATGTTTTCTTAGGGTCTGCCGCTGGACCCAGGATAAACCGGGGCTGTTTTCAATAATGATTACCCTTAATTTTACATAGAGAGCGGGATCATTTGTACGAATAAAATCTAATGCATCACGCAGCATGACTCCGTTTCCTTCCCCCATAGCAACAATGGTATGGTCAAAACTGGTTTCCATCTTTTGAAAAATTGAAATAATTATCTCTCCAATTGCCCTCCCGAAATGCGGGCTGAATTGAATGGGACCAGTGCAAAAATCAGCAAAACCGCTAGCATCGATGGCAATAGATCCATAATAAGCTGTCAAAGCCATTGCCATGTACTCTGGAAAAGGAATGCGTTGATGAGAAGAACCCAAGATTCTTCGTCTTATGGCATGTTCCAAAGTACCGGAAGTTAATGAAAG
>JASEHX010000012.1 GCA_030018645.1 Candidatus Margulisiibacteriota bacterium
CATTTTTTATCTTGACGAGCGCAAGTTTTTTAGATAAACTATCGACTAATAAATAGGGGGAAGAGTGGCAATAGAAATTTCCCAAGCCCTGGCGCCTGATATTGGCCTGTTTTCGGATACTCATACCCAAAATCAGCCCTCCTCTTCTTCTTTCCAGTACTGTCTTGACGAAGAACAAAAAAAACTTGCTCTTCTTTTCTTCCCTTTCGGATCATTTGATTTCAGCACCTGGTTCTCTTATCCGGCATTTTCCGGCGGCAGTAGTGCTGGTAAGTTCAATGAAGGCATTCAAATACCGGAGGCAGAATTAAATTACTCAGAATCGGCCGCCGCAGCGCAAAACAAAACTCCTTCCTCTTTTTCTGAACAATTAACCGGCGCCGCCTTTTCAGCAAGCCCGCAAAAGATCATAGAAAATATATTATTAAAGAATGGCTGGTTTACGCCCAATATTGAGGCATTGCCTTTATTCCTGCAGTCGTCGATGAACAAGCAATTCCTAGCTAAAATGGATTTGCAATCTTTGGTTGACGAAATATTAACCCAAGTAAAGCTAGTGAAAGGAAAAGGCAGAGTTGAATTGAGCATTGGGTTAAAACCAGAATCCCTGGGAGAAATCCTATTGACCTTGACCGCAACTTCAGGCATGATATCTATTCAAATAGAGTCGAACGATAAAACACGAAAAATCCTGGAAGATAGTTTGGCCGATTTAAAGGCGGCCTTAAAAAAAGCTAATGTAAATTTGGCGGAAATTACCGTTTCTGCCGTAAAGGAGGCAAAAAAAGATGCTTGATATAATGAACAACGCCAAGAATGCCATTGAAGCCTACAACCAGGCACTGGAAGCCCATTCGGCCAATATCGCCAACATGAGTGTTACCGGCTATAAAAGCGTGGAAGTTTCTTTCCAGTCAATTTATGAAAAACTCATTAACGCCGGAACAGCCGCCAGCGGCAATATGGGCGGGACCAATCCTATGCAATTCGGCCAAGGGATGTCGGTGTCCGCAACCACCGTTAACTTTTCGCAGGGCGATTTTACCGAGGGCAGTTCTTCCGACCTAGGCATTAATGGGCAGGGACTTTTTATTGTTTCAGCCGACGGCGGAACAACTTACCAATACACCCGCGCCGGTAATTTTGAAATTGATTCTCTCGGTAATTTAACCTCAAACGGGTTCCAGGTCTATGGACTTGACTCTTCCGGAAATTTGACCGCTATTTCCAACCTCCCCTCCGGCACAAAAACTGATTACAATTGGCTGGAGGACGGCACTTTGGAATACAGTTCTGACAGCGGAACAACTTATACCGGTACCGGCTACCGTATCGCTTTAACTTACTTTTCCAATCCTGGCGGACTAGCTCAAACCCAAGGGACTTGTTTTGCCGCTACCAGCGCTTCCGGCGTTGCCGCAGATCCTTCCGCCCCCGGCGGAGCTGTGGGAACTATCAAACCCGGCTATGTAGAAAATTCCAATGTTTTCTACCTGGGTGAAACCATTGATGCCCAGGAAATTCAGCGCGCCATGAGCGGCAACTTGACCATTCTCACCATGGCATCTGATATGATCTCAACTTTTATCAGTAAAATTTCATAGCACATAATCAATAATTATGGATCGACAAACGGTTAAACCTGAAATTGCGGCGCAAAGGAGGATGATCAAGCTCCCTCCCGCTATCGGGGATTGGACCCAATACAAACCGCTTAAAATCCTGGTTAAAAAAGTTAAAAGCGGCCTTTATGGCTTTGACCGCCTTTCAGACAGCGAGTTAGACCTGGTCTTGCGCATCCATTACCGCTATATCCAGGCCTTATTAACCCGCTTCAAAATTGACTTGAAAATGGGCGTTGAGTTATGCAGTTTGCAGGTTGAACAAACCACTTATTTGAATTTTTTGCGGGGCGTTGCTGGACCGACCGTGCAGGCCAAAATCAATATTCCGGACCTTCACGATCCGGTTTTTTGCTTCCTCCACCTTTCCCTAGCCAACACCATTATCAATTTTTCTTTGGGAAGCTATGACTTGGAACCTCTGTCCCGCACGCTGACCGATGCGGAAAACATTGTTTTAACAGCCGCCATGGACAATTCGCTTCCTGATTATTCTGACGCATTTGATAACATTTTTAGCAAGCCCGAATTCAATATCCTCGGTTCGCCGGATATAATGATTGACCCGTCCATCAATACTTCGGCTACTTTTGTTTGCTTCAGCGCCGAAGTCAATCTAAGCGAGAACTCATTCGGCAGGATTTATTTTGCTTATCTTGGCAGTACCTTAAGAAGCTTCCTGGCTAAATACAAAGAAGCGATCAACCAAAAGCCCTTGGATTTTTCCCTGCTTTCTCCTTCCCTGCTTTCCAAAATCATGATCCCAATCAAAGCATCTCTCGGCAATGCCACTTTGACATCCAGTGAAATTGAACAAATTGAGGAAGGCGATGTGGTAACCCTTGATGCTACGATTGATTCTCCGGTAGCGTTAGACGCGGGCAGTGTCTTAAAACTATTTTGCCAGCCGGGCGTTAAAAGTAAAAAAGCGGCTATCCGCATTACCGCCATCCGAGAATCGGAAGAAGCCAAAATTGCTCCTCCAAGCTTAGTAAAAGAAGAAACTCCAACACCAGCTAAGCCAGCACCATCCCATCTTCCCCCTTCACCCCCACCCCCTCCCTCTCCCTCACCTGCCCCCAAAGAAGAAATACCTGCGGACGAAGAAGACCTGAAAGACGATCTTTTAGATGAGGAGCTTAGCGACGAAGAATTTACCGACGAGGACTTCGCTGACGAAGATTTCGCCGATGACGAACTGCTTGACGAAAACCTGGAAGCAGAAGAAAATATTGAGGAGGAAAAACATGGAAGTTAAAAACGTAAAATTCCCGGAGTTTGGCGAAGAAGAAAAAGGCGAAAAAGTAGAGCAAAGGTCGCTTAAAGATATTCCGGTCCAGGCCAGGGTGGAGCTTGGACAGGCCGAGATGTCATTAAAAGAAATTTTAGACCTGTCCGAAGGATCGATTATCGAATTAAACCGGCTGGCAGGCGAACCGCTGGACCTAAAAGTTGGCGGCCAATTAATTGCCCAGGGTGAAGTAGTTGCTATTGATGATTATTACGGCCTGCGCATCACCAATGTGGTAATGAAATGACCGCAGAGGCGCTTTCTTTCCAATCGACTCCCATTGTAACCTTTGGTTATATCATGCAGGTAATCGTTTCCCTCCTGGTGGTGCTGGGATTTATTTGGCTGGCGGCAAAATACTTATTGCCCAAACTTAAGGTCTCTGACAGCGGGAAACTCATAAAAATTTTAGACCGTGCTTACCTCGAACCGCAGGTCACAGCTTACCTCTTGCGGGTTGGCGGGAAAGCTTGGCTGGTAGGCACCAGCAACAAAAATATCGCCTTAATTGATAAAATAGACCTGAAAGAAGCCGTTAATGAATAGGAAACGCCGGCTATTTTTATTTTTTACTTTGCTTCTATCATCCTATGCTTTTGCGGCGCGGCCGGTGGTCAATGCTAACATTGATGTAAGAAGCTTGCTTTCTTCCCCTCAATTTAGCAGCAGCATTAACCTGATCATTTCTCTCGCCCTAATTTCCCTTATCCCCTTCTTTCTGATCTCGGTCACTTCTTTCCTGCGCATTATTATTGTTTTTGCCTTTGTTAGGACGGCCATCGGGACCCAGCAAGTTCCGCCCAATTCGGTACTTATTGGATTGGCTATGTTCATGACGGTTTTCATCATGGCGCCGGTATGGCAGGATATCAATAAGAATGCCCTGGCTCCTTACAATGAAGGGAAAATTTCCCAGGCAAAAGCCCTGGAAATCGGGGCCAAGCCCCTGCAAAAGTTCATGATCCGGCAAACCCGCGAGAAGGATTTGGCGCTCTTCGTCCAGTTTGCCAAAATCAAACCGCCCAAAACCGTTGACGAGGTCCCCATGTATGTCCTCATCCCGTCATTTATGATTTCGGAGCTTAAAACTTCCTTCCAAATCGGCTTTTTGCTCTTTATTCCCTTCATCATGATCGATCTGACGGTAGCTAACATTCTCCTATCGCTCGGCATGTTTATGCTGTCACCCGTAATGGTGTCTTTGCCGTTTAAAATCTTGTTATTCGTACTGGTTGACGGTTGGAACTTGATCACGCGCGGTTTATTAATGAGTTTCAGGTAATAAATCTATGAACCAAGATTTTTCGGTGCAGGTAATGCACCAGGCTATCATTACCACCCTGATGTTATCCTTGCCCACCGTCGGCGTAGGTTTGATCGTGGGTTTTATTATTAGTTTGTTCCAAGCAGTAACCCAAATCCAAGAGCAAACTTTGACTTTTGTCCCCAAAGTTGTCGCCGTGTTTCTGGTATTAGCGTTTACCTTTCCTTGGATGTCTTCTATCCTCATTAGTTTCACTACCACCCTTTGGAACACTATCCCCAATATGGTCAGGTAATTATTGTGATCAGTACCGCACAACTTACCGTTTTTTTATTGATCCTGGCTAGGATCAGCGGGGTTTTTATCCAGGCACCCGTTTTTAGCTCGCGCAATGTCCCTTTTTATATTAAAACAGCCATTGCCGTTTGGCTTTCTCTAATCCTTTGGTTTGTGGTGCCTATTTCGCCGCTGCTGCCGACCGGCGTAGTGTCCCTGATTTTTGCACTGACGTTTGAGACAGCTTTTGGTTTCCTTATCGGATTTGTCTGCAGTATCATCTTTTTAGCCATCCAATCGGCGGGGGAAATTATGGACCTGCAAATGGGGCTTTCGGTGGCCAGCGCGCTTGACCCGGTTTTCGGGTCCGTCATTTCTATCATCGGGAGAATGACCTTTATGCTCGCTTTAATTATCTTTATCAATGCCAACGGCCACCATCTTATCCTCTCGGCCTTCTATGAAAGTTTTTCCATCCTGCCGGCCGGGACAGTGGCCAATTTTACTTCTTCAAAGTTAGCCATGCAGTTAATTAATCTCGGAGCATCGTTTTGGGCTACCGCCATTATTCTTTCCGCTCCAATTGTCCTCCTTATTTTCTTGTCCGATTTTGCTTTTGGGATTGTCTCGCGTGTTGCCCCCCAAGTAAATGTTTTCATGCTCGGGTTCCAAGTAAAGCCCATGTTGGGACTGCTGGGTATTTCTCTTTGCCTGCCTTTTATCGCCAGTTATATTGACAAAATGATAGAATTAATCATGGGACAAGTACTTTTGCTGTCAAAGATCCTGGTTGGATAATTTAGGAGAAAAATAGAACATGGCAGAAGGCGGCGGAGATAAAAGCGAAGAACCTACCCCGCATCGCCTGCGGGAAGCCCGGGAAAAAGGACAAGTTGCCAAAAGCCGGGAAATTACGGTAGCCGTTGTCCTTTTGGTTTCGTACTATGCTTTTCGCTATCTCGGCGAATTCATGTGGATAAACTTGGTCCAGTCCGCCCAAGCCCTTTTTGGCCTTATCCCAGAAGCAAAACATTTTGACTTGGCTTTGGCCAGTTATTCACTCCTCCTTGCCCTGCGCGGGATGGCTTTTGTAATCGGCCCAATCATGGGCGTAGTTTTTCTAGCTACATTTATTGCTGAAGCCCTGCAATCCGGCTTCGTTTTTTCTGGTGAGCCGTTATCTCCCAAACTGGAAAAGCTCAACCCCATTGAAGGGTTTAAAAAAATGTTTTCCATGCAGGGATTGGTTGAACTTATCAAGTCCCTGCTAAAGATTGTCATTGTCTTTTATATTGCCTGGTACGCTGCTAAAGACGATTTTCCTTATATTATCGCCTTGATTGAATCGCAGCCCTGGGATGCTTTAGCTTTGGGCGGAACAATTGCTTTTAACATTGCCGTTCGGGTCGGCTATTTCTATATTGCCGTCGCTATCCTTGATTACCTTTACCGCCGCTGGGAATACATGCGCAACCTGCGTATGACCCGCCAGGAAGTAAAGGAAGAATATAAGCGCCTGGAAGGAGATCCGCTGGTAAAACAAAGGATGCGCGACCTCCAGCGCCAGGCCGCCTACCAAAGGATGATGGGCGCTGTTCCCCAAGCTGATGTTGTTGTCACTAACCCCATCCATATTGCTGTCGCCTTGAAATATGAACCCCATAAGATGCGCGCCCCCAAAGTCCTGGCCAAAGGCGAGAGAAAAGTAGCCGAAGAAATTGTGCGGATCGCTGAAAGGCATGAGATTACTACCGTCCAGAACGAACCGCTGGCTCGATCAATTTACCGCACCACCCGCTTAAACCAAGAAGTTCCTTCCGAGCTTTACCAGGCAATAGCTGAAGTCCTCGCCTTTGTCTATAAAATCAAACGCGACCGGGCCGAAAGAAAAAAAGCGTCTATTGCACTGTCCCGACGCTGACGGTATAATTGGCATAATTTATGGCCGCACCTGCTCTGGATATGAAGGGCTTAAAAAGCCTGTTCTCGGTTAGCGATTTTTTAGTTGCTTTGCTTTTAGTTGTGATCATCGCCTTGATGATCGTCCCCCTGCCGCCGTTCATCCTTGATATCTTGCTGATCATGAACATTGCTTTTTCCCTGCTTATCCTGCTGGTGGCAATGTACCTTAAAGAGCCGCTTGAATTTGCCGCTTTCCCGTCGATTCTCTTGGTCATTACCGTCCTGCGCTTGGCACTCAATATTGCCGCTTCCCGTTTAATTTTGGTGGCGGCCTATGCGGGTGAACTGGTCAATGCCTTCGGTACTTTTGTCGTCGGTGGCAATTACATTGTCGGAGCGATCATTTTTATCATCATCACCATCGTGAACTTTATCGTAATTACCAAAGGATCAGAAAGAGTGGCCGAAGTCGCCGCCCGCTTTACCTTAGATGCTATGCCCGGCAAACAAATGTCTATCGATGCTGACCTGAACGCAGGTTTGATTGACGCTACTGAAGCCCGCGCCCGGCGGCGGAAAATTGAGCGCGAAGCCACCTTTTTCGGCTCCATGGACGGCGCCAACAAGTTTGTCCGCGGCGATTCTATTGCCGGCATCATCATTGTATTGGTCAATATCATTGGCGGCATCTTAGTCGGCTGGCTGCAATTGGGAATGAGCGTCATGGAGGCCCTAACGGTTTATGCCTTACTAACCATTGGCGCCGGTCTAATCGGGCAAATCACATCATTATTGGTTTCTATCGCCACCGGCCTAGTTATCACCAAATCTGCTTCGGAAATGAGCTTGGGCACCGATGTTGCCGCCCAAGTTTTTGCCCAGCCGCGCGCTTTCGCTTTTGTCAGCATTATTTTAGGTATTTTTGCTTTCATTCCCGGGATGCCCGTTATCCCATTTCTCTCCATTGCCTTCCTCTGCGGGACAATCGCCTTGACGCTAATGCGCACACAGGCCGGGTTGAAAGAAGCGCAGGTCATGACCGAAGAAGTATCGGCCAAAGATGTATTGAAAAAACCGGAAAGCATTTTAGGGACACTGGGGCTCGATCCGCTTTCGCTGAAAGCCGGCCGGAATTTAATTCCTTTGATCGACCCGGGACAAAAAGGGCCGCTGCTCGAGCGCATCACTTTGATCCGCTATAATATCGGACAAGAATTGGGGTTTGTCATTCCCGGCGTGCGGGTAATGGACGATTTAAGCTTGCCGCCCGACCAATATGAAGTGGAGATCCGGGGGACGCGCGTTTCCGTCGGCGAAATTAAAATTGGCCATCATATGGTTGAATTGCCGCTGGCCCAGCTAAGGGCCAGGAAGTTGACCGGCACTGAAACCCGCCATCCTCTTACCAATGAACTGGTAACTTGGGTGCCGGATGACAATTTACCGCAATTGCAGAAATTGGGGATTGCCGCCAAACCGCCGGTAGATGTCATCTCGGAACATTTTACGGAAATTATTAAACGCTATGCCGATGAAATCATGACCCGGCAAAATGTGCAGTCGTTAATTGAGCTGGTAAAAAATACCAATGCCGCCATTGTCCGTGAATTGATCCCTGATCTTCTATCCCTTGGCCAGGTGCATAAGGTGCTGCAACTATTGGTTAGGGAACGGGTTTCTATCCGTGACCTTTCGACCATCCTTGAAAAATTGGCCGACTATGCCCATTTATCCCGCGACATTAATATCTTGGCAGAGTATGTCCGCCAGTCGCTGGCGCGCCAAATTTGCGAACAATATATTGACAAAGAAAATGTCATTACTGTCGTGACGATTGACCCATCCCTGGAGGAAACCTTAACCGGAGCAATCCATCAATCTGAATACGGATCCTTCCTGGCGGTGGATCCTAATGTGGGCGAAAAGATACTGGTACAAATTTCCGGGCACATGAAAAATTTCCGGCGCCTGAAACTTAAGCCCGTAATCTTATGTTCGCCGCGCCTGCGGCCGCATTTCAAGCGCTTTATTGAACGCAGTTTTCCGGACGTTGCCGTTCTTTCGTATAATGAGATCGTCCCGCAAGTGAAGGTGCAAAGCATCGGCATGATTGCCGCTGAATAATAGCCCTTTACATTAAATAGGTGCTTTGTTAAAATTATTTTGCTGTGACAGTAAGGAGAGTATCTGAAAAGGATCTGCGGGCCCGCATGGCCGCCGCCCGGGGGATTGAGGCCCCTCCCATCGGTATTTCCCCTATCCTGCGCGCCGCCTGGGGATTTGCCAAAAAGATGGCCCATTCCTTTGCCAAGGAAACCGAAAATCCGGAAGCCAGCACAAAAGGGTTATTGAAAACGCTGGTGAGAAAATTTACCTAATATATGGTCAGCCGCAAAGAAATTGAAGACCGGATCTTATCAATAATGCGCGAGGAGTTCCTCAAGCATTCCGACGAGACATTAGAAAAATATAAGGCGCAGATCGAATCCACCGTTAAGTGGTATGTTTCTACTCTTCCCCGCCATATCGCCGCCTCCGAAGCCAAAGATTTGGAGCAAGAGGCAAAAATTGCTTTTGTGGAATGTTTAAAAACCTGGGATCCCCGCGTCGGGGAGCTTTGGCCCTATGTATCCATGCGGCTGAAAGGATCAATGCAGGATTACCTGCGCAAGCGCGGCTCTGACCCGGTAGCCGGCCTGTATGAATGGATTACTTCCGCGGCTAATGTCTACATGGCATTCAATGATAAGTCAGTGGTACACGAAGAAGTGGATAAACTGCTCCATGTTGATTCTGCGATTAAGATATTGGATGATAAAGAAAAGCAAGTAATTGAAGGATACTATAAAAAGGATAAAACTTTCAAAGAAATCGGCAAAGATATTGGCCTTTCCGAATCGCAGGTCAGCCGCATCTGCAAAGAAGCCACTACTAAACTGCGCATCGCCTTGCGCAATGAAGAAAAAATGGCCGAAAAGGTTCAATAGTGTATAAGTATCAATATTGACATACAACAAACCGGAATCAGGCTCATAGTAGGTGCTTGGGCAATGTGTTAAAATAGATTTATGCATAGAAGCTTCCGCCGTCATCCTAGAAGCCAAACCAGCTGGAATAAAGTCGCTGGCTGGTATGACCAATTGGTTGGAGAAAAAGGATCAGATTATCACCAAAACGTAATTATCCCCCAATTGATTGATCTGATTAAACCGCAAAAGGGGGAAAAGATAATCGATATCGGCTGCGGACAAGGGGTGTTTTGCCGGAGGCTGGCCGAAAAGGGAATTGTAGTTACTGGGATTGATGCATCCCCTCGTTTAATAGATATTGCTAAAAAGCATAGTAATAACCAAGCAATCAAATTTCAGGTTGCCGATGCGGCCGATTTGAAGAATATATCCAATGCCGCTTTTGACGCCGCAATTTCCATTCTCGCCCTGCAAAACATGGAACCGCTGGAAAAAGTTATCGCCGAAATAGCGCGTGTGGTAAAACCCGGCGGCCGATTTTTTTTGGTCTTAAATCATCCCTGTTTTAGGATACCCCGCCAAAGCGGTTGGGGCTTTGATGAAAAACGCAAATTGCAGTATCGGCGGATTGATAGTTATTTATCCGAGCAAAAGATCCCGATAAAAATGCACCCGGGTGCAAAACCGGATGTCTATACCTGGTCCTTTCACCGGCCGCTTTCAGCTTACTTTAAAGTATTAACCGATAATCATCTGGTTGTTAATCAGTTGGAAGAATGGACTTCGCACCGCACAAGCTTGCCCGGCAAAAGTAAAAAGGCCGAAGACCGGGCCAGGGATGAGATCCCTTTGTTTATAGCAATTGCAGCAATCCGCTTGCGCGTTGAAGTACAGCCATTTTAGTGCTAGAATTATTTTCTAGCAATGCTAATCTCAATCATAAAATCAAAAATTCATTTGGCCACCTTAACCGATACCCATCTCGATTACGAAGGCAGTATCGGGGTTGACCCGGAATTATTGCAGGCCGCCGGAATTATTCCCGGCGAAAAAGTACATGTTTTAAACTACCACAATGGCAGTCGATTAATAACTTATGCCATTGAAGGTAAAAAAGGCGAAGTTTCTTTGCGCGGTCCGGCCGCCCGGCTGGGCAAAAAAGGCGAAAAAGTGGTTATTATCGCCTACGGATTGGTTGATCCATTAATTGAGGCCGCCATAAAACCCAAAGTTGTCCACGTGAACGATAGGAATGAGTTAAAAAGCCGTGGTAAAGGAGGAATGAATTTATGACAAAAAAGCTAAAAATTGGGCTTCCAAAGGGATCTTTGCAGGAGTCAACCTTTGAATTATTTAAAAAAGCCGGCTGGAACGTTAAAAGCTCTTCCCGCTCCTATTACCCGGCAGTGGATGATGATGAGCTGGAAATAATGCTCATCCGCGCACAGGAAATGGCACGCTATGTGGAAAGCAATGTTTTAGATTGCGGCTTGTCGGGCAGTGATTGGGTGCAAGAGTCCGGCTGCAGGGTCCGCACCGTGGCTGATTTGGTCTATGCCAAACAAGGTTTGCGGAAAGTTCGCTGGGTATTAGCTGTGCCGGAAGATTCAAAAATAAAAAGCGCTAAAGACCTTAAGGGTAAAAGGATTGCAACTGAACTGGTAAAAACGACCGAAAAATATTTAAAAGCCAAGAAGGTTAAAGCCAAGGTTGAGTTTTCCTGGGGAGCGACTGAAGCTAAACCGCCCGAATTAGCCGATGCTATTGTTGAACTGACCGAAACGGGTTCATCCATAAAAGCTAACCACCTAAAAATAATTGACACGGTATTAGAATCAAACACGGTAGTAATTGCCAATCCTGCTTGTTTGGATGACCCGTGGAAGAAAGAAAAATTAAATAACCTTATCCTTCTCCTGCAGGGAGCGCTGGTGGCCGAAACTAAGGTTGGCTTAAAAATGAATGTCCTAAAGAGCCGCCTGCGGGAAATATTAAACATCCTTCCCGCCCTGCAAACCCCCACCATTGCCGAACTTTCCAATTCAGATTGGGTAGATGTGGATACGGTAGTGGATGAAAGCGTGGTAAGAGACTTAATTCCTAAACTAAAAAGAGCGGGGGCGAAGGGAATAGTGGAGTATCCGCTGAATAAAGTTATTGCTTAGCTAGTAGGCCTTGAACCAAATTAATTAAGTCCTTAACCGTTACAACGTCCTTAACCTTTTCCTCCGGCACATTGAGATTATATTTCTTATCCAGCGCGGCGAAGATTTCGACCCCTAACAATGAATCAACCCCCAAGTCGGCAAACAAATTTGCATCCTCCCTAATCTTCTCCTCCGGCACCTTCAATATCTTTGCAACTATCATTTTGATTTCTTTTGCCAATTGAAGATTGGAATTTGGAATTTGTGATTTGTTATTTATCATATTATTCCCATCTCCTTCCTCACCAAATGTTTCTTTACTTTCAATAGCCGCGTCTTTGGCAAATCTTGCCGGCGCAAAATCACCCGGGCAATGCGCTTATATTCCGGCAAACGCAGGTTAAGACAGGCAATAGCCGTTTTAATCTCCTCCTCGTCTGCGCCTTCATTCGGGACTATCACCGCTGCTGCCTCTTCCCCTCCCCGCCGCAGTCCTTCCCTGATTTTTGCCCCCAGCACACAGGCCTCCTTAATTTGGCCGATCTTGTTGAGCAGGAGCTCCAACTCTTCCGGATAAACATTAACGCCTGATCCGGTAACAATCACATCTTTATTGCGGCCGGTGATAAATAAATAGCCGTCTTCATCAAGATACCCAACATCACCCGTTGACAGCCAGCCCTGTTTGATGACTTCATTGGTCAAATCTTTCCGGCGGTAATAGCCCCGCATAATGTTGGGCCCGCTGGCTAATATTTCGCCAACCGGGGCAGAGCCGGCAATTTTGAGCTTTACACCTTCAATTGCCCGGCCAACCGAGCCGACTTTATTGTGCTGCAGTGTACAGCAAGTTAAAATAGGCGATGATTCGGTTAATCCGTAGCCCTGCAGGAGGGTCAATCCTAATATATTGAATTCCTTGATGATTGACGGATCGAGCGCCGCTCCCCCCGAAACAAAAAAGCGGATTTTTCCGCCGAATTTATTATGGACGATCGAGAACAAATATTTGCCGATATTGATCCCGATGATAGTCAGAAACAAGTTTGAGATACCCCTCAAGATATTAAAGAGGGTATCCATATTTTTAGCTTCAACTTCGCGCATAATTCCATCAAGCAGCAGCTGATACAGCAAGGGAACGCCGCACATAACAGTTACTCCTGTTTCCTGCATGTTGCGCAGGAGATTATAGGATTTTAAGCTTTCTGTATACGTGATGGTACAGCCCAGCGAAAAAGCCCCCAGGAAACCAGCCGTAGTTTCAAAAGTGTGATGCAGGGGCAAAACTGACAAAAAATTATCTCCCGGTCCCAAGTCAAATAATTTTCCAACCGCCGTAACATTGGACATGATATTATGGTGGGTCAGCATAACGCCCTTGGGATTGCCGGTGGTTCCGGAAGTGTAGACAATAGCGGCTAAATCATCCGCCTCAACTTTGAAGCTGTGATCCTGGCCGTCCCTTAATTGCGGGATATATTCCATTACAATTTTTACATTATCAAAGGCCGTCCCCTTAAGATAACCGGCTAATTTGGAGGACAGGATAATGGCTTTGGCCCCGGAATCAATAATGAAAGTAAAGATTTCGTCTTTGCTCAACATGGCGTCCAGCGGGACGGCCACTGCTCCCATTGAACAAATCGCCAGGTAAGCGATCGGCCATTCCGGCCGGTTTTCGGAAATCAAGACCACGCGGTCGCCGTGGGCAACGCCGAATTTGACCAGTGCAGATTGGATTTTTGGGATTAATTCTGCCGTTTCTCTGAAGGTTATTCTCTGCCACCCATCCCCCACGCGCATTTGAAAAGCGGTATGCCCGCTATATTTTTTTACACAATCTTTAGTTAACTGCTGGATGGTCATCAACCATTACTGCGCCATCATCCGCATGTACATGGGGCCGTAGATGAGGCCAAAAGTTATTAAATTCAACACAAATCCAATCAATATCCACGCGATAATCACTGCCAGGGCCGTCCAAAAAAGTTTCCCCGACGAAATTTCCAACAAGACCGGCAATCCAACCACTAATAGATAACCGGCGTACAGACCAAGGATGGACAGAAAAGCAACCCCTGGGAAAAGTTGGAACACCCCAACCAGCCATAAGGGCGTCATGGAATAAACCAACAATTTTGCGGCAGAAAAAAGATCGGCCTTAATATTGAAATAAGGAGCAAAATAAACAATTAAATGGGCCGTCAAGAAGATCGTCAACAATTGGAAAGCATACTCAAGGACACTGCCCAGTAAGGCCGAAAAAAATGGCGCGCGCATCACTTGCCCTCCCGGCAAGTGGACGCCAAACAAGGTGATGCCGATAAGACCGCAAACCACCGGGATTAATGCCAGCGGCATGGCATAATTAAGATATAACTGCTTCAAATCACCCTTTTCCTGCTTTATGCTTTCCCAAGCCATAGCCGGCTTTAAAATTAACTCTTTCGCCCTTTCTAGTATCACGTTGACATTTGGGTTCATACGGCACCTCCCTTAACTTGCTATCGCGGATTGTAGCATTATATAACTTGCCCTGACAAGCCGATTTTGCTACAATCAATCCATGCGGCGCAAAGCGGTAATCTTTTTCCTCTCGTTATGCCTCATTTCCCCATCCTTTGCCCTTTTCGGCACTCGGCCAATGGGTATGGGCGGGGCTTTCACGGCGGTTGCTAACGACGCCAACGCTGGCTACTGGAATCCCGCTGGATTAGCATTGAACCCCGAAGTTTCCATCTCTGGATCAACTATGGCCAATAACCGCAACACTTGGGTGGGCGATAATGTTTTGTATTCTAAATTTTGCTATGAAACCGAAATGAATCCTTTTGAATGGATTGCCGGGGTTGGGGCCGCTTCGGTGCTGGCAATGCAAAGCGCCCAATATTTGTCTGATCAAGGTGTTTTGAAGAAAGGCTGGGGCCGCGAGGGAGAAACCACTACCCGCGACCAGTCAATGGCTAGTCAAGTGAAAGGGACACAAGAAGTTGTCAGTTTAACAAAATTAGCCAAAGAAACCGCCAAAAAAGCCGTCAAATCTACTATTGTCGTCCCCAGCAATTATTATTTAGTGCCGGTCGGCAATCCTTGGTACTATCACCCCCACTATCATCCGTACTGGGAGCCGCAGCCAAAGTACACCGAAACTAAAGCCCAGTTTGCCCTGGGCGTCAGCTGGCTTAACGACTATAACCCGCCGCTTGACCAAAACAGCAACTGGTACACTTTTTCCTTGGCCTCCGGCTTTGAACAAAGAGTAGCCGTGGGCGGAAGCGTCAATATTTTTAATCTCAAAAAAATCAGCACGGATATTGCCGGGTTGGGCGGAGATATTGATTTGGGAGTGATTGCCAAACCAGTCGATTATATTTCATTGGGGGCGGCAGTAAAGGGAATACTAACTACCGACATCACCTGGCAAGACGGCAGTACCACCCGTTACCAAATGCAGCCCGCTGTCGGCATTGCCATCCAGCCGCTGCCGTCTTTAACTTTGGCCGCGGATGTGCATAATCTTTTTTATTCCAATGCTACCTGCCATTATGGAGTTGAGGCCAGCTTGATTCCCGGCATTATTGGGCGCGCCGGCTTCAATGACGGCAGTAAAACTTGCGGATTAACGCTGGCGCTGGGCCGCTTTATGCTGGATTGGGCTTATTTAGGCGGCGCTTTCAACCGCACCCAAATGATCGGCGCAACCATTCAATTATAAATGTTTCAAGACATTCTCGACCCAAAGCGCACCAATACCTGGATCAACCTTCAGAAACTAAACCACCACGCCCAAAAAGATTGGATTAGGAAATATATCCGGGAAATAATCCAGACCCTCGATAAACTGCCGTCGGAAGAATTGGAATCGTGGAACATTTTGGGCTATATCTGCATTGACAACAACCTTTATCAAGAAGCGGAAAGAATTTACGATGAGCTGTTCAAAAAGACGCAAAAGGACCGCGGCAATCTTGGTTTGCCGGCCTATTTCCGCGGCATAGCTCATTTCCTGCAAGGGCGTTTCCAAGACGCTTATAATGATTTTAAAATTTCCCGGCAGTCCGATCTGCACGGCAAAAAAACCAATAGCCCCGCCATCCGGGCTTTGGCTTACATGGAAGAACTGGTTTTCCCTACTCGCGAGATTATCCGCAGTAACCAAGCAAAGCTGGTAAAAGACCTTAATGCCCCGCGTAATCTTGATCGCGTGTTTGGCGCTAACACTTTGCGCACTATCCATAAGTGGAATTCTGCCAGTCCCCTTTTCTCTCGCGGCATCTCGCAGGGCGGCGGTTATTTTTTAACTTTACGCAATGCTCAAGGCCATACTAAGGGAATTGCCATTGACCCGGGTTATGATTTTTATTATATCCTGCGCGACCTTGGTTTGGGCATTACCGACATTGATGCCATCATTATCACCCATGACCATGACGACCACACCGAATCGGTGGAAGGCATCTTATCGCTCCTGGCAAAATATAACGATCATAACGAGCAAAAAAAGACAAAGGTCATTGATGTTTTTGGTTCAGCGGGCGTTTTATTAAAGTTCCATGGTTTGTTGTCGGCCACCGATTTATTTGGCAACAAAGAAATTAATTTTAAACTGCTTGTTCCTGGATCAGAAATCACCGAAGCCAACGGCCAATCACTCTTGGACAAACACGGCTTTACCCTTTCCGTCAAACCCGCTTATCATACCGAATGCTGGACTAACCAGGAATCAGCCATTGGGCTGGTCATCCACACCAATATTCCTAATCCCAAGAACGGTGGACATCTGAATATCGGCATTACCGGCGATACCCGTTTTGAATTCGGCTTGGGACGGGAATATAAGGAAAGCCAGGTCTTGCTGCTTAATATCGGCTCAATTGAAAAAGAGGAAGGGAAGCTTTTACGTCAGCACCTTGGAATGTTGGGATGCATAAACCTGCTAAAAGAAGCCCGCATTGGAAAGCCGCTGCTGGCAATCCTAACCGAATTTGGCGAGGAATTTTCCGGCAAAAGGGAAACCATCAGCCGTATCATTGAAAACTGGGCCCAGCCGATGAGCGGCAGCAAAAATAAAGATTTAAAAGTTATTCCGGCCGATGTTAATTTAGAATTGCGGCTAGAAGATATGCACATCCGCGAAACCGACACCAACGTCTTTTTCCCTTATAATTTAATTGAAGTCGATGAGACGGACACCGAGACTTTGAAATATCGGTTTAATGGTTGATTGCATTTAACCTCTCCCTCACCACTTCCCGATCATCAATCGCCACTCTTTGACCAGCAAAATCTTGATACTTTTCATGCCCACGGCCGGCTATGAGGACAGTATCCCCCGCTTTAGCCAAACTTAAAGCCTTTTCAATCGCAGTTTTTCGATCAATAATTGGTTCGTACCTTAATTTGACATTTGTCATTTGACATTTGTCATTCGAAAATCCGCTAACAATTTCCTCAATGATACCCTGCGGATTTTCGTAGTGCGGATCATCCGTCGTTACAATCACATAGTCGGCCAATTCCGCCGCAATCCTACCCATAATCGGCCGCTTGGTCCGATCTCGTTCCCCCGGACAGCCAAAAACCAAGATTAATTTTCCCTTAGTTAATGGCCGATAAGTTTCAAGCAGTTTTTGCAAGCTATCCGGTGAATGGGCAAAGTCAACGATCACAGCAAAGGGCTGGCCGCAATTAACCCTCTCCCCCCTCCCCGGTACATTTTTCAAGGCCTCAATCCCTTCTTTGATGGTCCTTTGCGAAATACCCAAAGCTAACCCGCATTGGAAGGCCGCCGCAATATTATATACATTATACATACCAATCAGCGGCGTCCGCAGTTCGATTGAATTAATTTTTAACATCATCATTTCGGGTTTGACAGCAATGTCGGTGACTTTAGTATCAAATTCATTCTGCCGGGTACTGCGCAGTTCATGTTTAGCTTGGGTAACCCCGTATGTAATAACTTCTCCCTGTACGGCCTCTACAAAATCTTTGCCATGCGGGTCATCAATATTAATGATAGCAACCCCATTGGCAGCAATCTGCCGGAAGAGTTTTAATTTTGTTTTAAGATATTCATCCATATTTTTATGATAATCAAGATGGTCGTGGGTTAAATTGGTAAAAACAGCTACCGCAAATTCAATCCCATGTACTCTTTCCTGCGCCAAGGCATGCGACGACACTTCCATGACACAATGTGTAACCCCCTGCTCTACCATCTCCGCTAACATTCGTTGAAGATTCGAGGATTCAGGAGTAGTTAAGTTAGAGTCTATGGTCCCAATTAACCCAACCTTATAACCGGCTTTCTCTAGGATTGAGCAGATAAGATAGGCAGTGGTAGTTTTTCCATTGGTGCCGGTTATCCCGATGACTTTTAACTTTCTAGAAGGATAGCCATAAAATTCGCAAGCCAGTTCCGCCAATGCCAAACGAGCGGATGCAACCTTTTTGAATTCAACGCCGGGCGGCACAGGCACTTCTTTTTCCGCCACAATTAATTTTGCCCCGTTGGCAATGGCTTGCGGAATAAAATCGGCGCCATCCTGCTTTGCACCCGGAATAGCCACAAAGATGTCGCCTGGTTGCACTTTGCGTGAATCGTAAGTAATGCCGGTGTAATTCATTCCCCTAAAGAATCCTCAATCTTTCCCTTCGTAATTAAACTCCTAAAATTCTGCCAATACTTGAGGCCAAATTCCAGCCCATGGTAAAGCAAAGGACTATATGGAAAATCGTACGCACCAATGTATTTTACGGCTTTCCCTTTAAATCCCTTTTTAAACCGGTACACCCCCCACAACGGATGCCCTTCTTTGGGATTAACCGGTATGCCCCATAAATCATAGGTCTTATAACCTTGTGACTTAGCCCACCTGATGACGTCCCAATGCAAAAGATGGTTGGGCATGACATTGCGGGTTTCTGAAGCTGATGCGCCATACATATACCAGATTTGCGTGCCAAAGCAGAATATGATTACCGCCGCAATCGGTTTATTATCCAAATAGGCAATAAAATTGGTCCCCAAACCTTTTTCTAACATGATCTCGCGAATTTTTTGGTAGTAGCGCAAAGGATGAATAATAAAATTATCCCGTTTAGCGGTTTCGAGGTATAATTGATAAAATTCGGCTATTCCAGCTTCGCTCTTATCTTCCCGCACCACCACCCCTTTTTTTTCAGCCAAACGGACATTATAGCGTGTCTTTTCCTCAAAGCCTTTCAATATATGCTCTAATGGGGGACTAATGTCTAAAAGAATTGTCGCGCGCGGCTGGACTTGTTTGGCTGACTTTTCAAAGCCCAATTTATACAGTAAATCCAAGATCTCTCTATTATCGTTGTCAACCGGAGGATCAATTTTTAGTGATACGGCATGGTGTTTATCGGCTTCTTTTTCAATAGCCGATAATAAGAAATGCAGTAATTCACGGTTGGAATATTTTACAATTGGTCCGCGGGGAGCATAGAAAAAAGAATGTTTAAGATAAGGAATTTCCCGTTTTAGAAGGGAAATACCGGCGATAATTCTTGAGTTGTCTTCAATAGCCAGGCGGACGGGCTGCCAGCCAAACTGGGCTTTTAGCTCACCCCATTCATAGGACTGGAGGACCTGGGGATCCGGCTGGCTGGAAGCAAATTGGTTCCAAAGCTCCTTCTCGGCAAAAGTAATTATTTTGGATTTCATGCTATAATTATTATAACATGCTTTTACTGATCGATAACTATGACTCATTTACTTATAATCTAGCTCAATATCTAGGGGAATTGGGGGAAAATCCTATGGTGATCCGCAATGATAAAATTTCTATCCCCGAAATTGAAAAACTAGCTCCAACCCGCATTATGATCTCTCCCGGTCCGGGAAAACCGGCTGATGCGGGTATTTCTTGCAATGTAATCCGCCACTTTGCGGGAAAAGTTCCTATCCTGGGAGTTTGTCTTGGCCATCAAGCCATCGGTGAAGTTTTTGGCGGAAAAGTGGTCCGAGCTAGAAATCTGATGCACGGCAAAACTTCGCAAATTCATCACGATGGAAAGACTATTTTTAAAGGATTGCCCAATCCTTTTACTGCCACACGTTATCACTCATTAATTGTTGAAAAAGAAAGTATACCCAATTGTCTCGAAATCAGCGCCTATGCCGATAAAGATGAAATAATGGGGCTGCGGCATAAAGAATATAAAATTGAAGGCGTTCAATTCCACCCCGAATCAATTTTGACGGCGGGGGGAAAGAAACTGCTGGCTAACTTCTTAGCGCTGTAACTTTGTCCATGTATTTGCGAAGCACTTCTGGAATTACAACTGAACCGTCTTCCTGTTGGTAATTTTCAAGTATCGCGGCAAAAGTACGCCCCACAGCCAGCCCGGAACCATTTAAGGTATGCAAATATTCGGTCTTGGCCTGAGCCGTCGATCGATAACGAATGGCCGCCCGACGGGCTTGAAACGCCTCAAAATTGGAACAGGAAGAAATTTCACGATAGCGGTTTTCCGACGGGAACCAAACTTCAATATCATAAGTTTTAGACGAAGAAAAGCCAAGATCGCCCGTGCAAAGCGCCACGATTCGATACGGCAATCCCAGTTTTTCAAGAATGCCGGCGGCGTGGCTGGTTAATTTTTCCAGTTCTTCGTAAGATTTATCGGGTTCAACAAATTTAACCAATTCAACTTTATTAAATTGGTGCTGGCGGATAATACCTTTTACGTCCTTGCCGTAAGAGCCGGCTTCGCGGCGAAAGCAGGGCGAATAACAGCAATAATTAATGGGCAGCTGCTTGGCGGACAGGATTTCATCACGATAAAGATTGGTAACTGATACTTCTGCCGTGGGAATTAAGTACAACTCGTCATCGCGGCAGCGAAAAAGCTCTTCTTCAAACTTGGGAAGCTGTCCGGTGCCGATCATGCTTTTAGGATTTACCAAAACGGGAGGAAAAATTTCGGTGTATCCATTTTCCTTGGTATGGGTATCCAGCATGAAGTTAATTAATGCCCGCTCCAGCGCCGCTCCCAATCCTTTATAGACCACAAAGCGGGAACCGGCAATCTTAGCGGCACGATCAAAATCGAGAATCCCAAGTTGGATTCCCAATTCATCATGCGGTTTTAATTTGAAGGGATATGATTTTTTTTCTCCCCAGGTCTTAACCTCCAGGTTATCGCGCGTATCAACGCCAACCGGAACTGACATGTGCGGAATATTGGGAATTTCCAGGATGATGGCATTGGCTTTTTGTTCCAGTTCGCTTTGCCTGGCATCCAACTCTTTGATGCGGCTGGAAATGGATTTTACTTCAGCAATTAAATCATCGGCCGCTTCTTTTTTTTGTTTTCTCGCGCCAACTTGATCAGATAAAGTGTTGCGCCGGGCTTTTAGTTCATCAACTTCGACGGTTACTTTGCGCCATTCCTCGTCAACGGTTAAAAAAATATCAACCATTCCTGCATCGGCTTTGCGGTTCTTTAGGCCTTTGCGTATTGCTTCAGGATTATTGCGGATCAATTTTGGATCAAGCATACTTCGTTCCCTGCGGGGTATCTTCGATTGTAATTCCTAAATCAGCTAATTGTTGTCGAATGC
>JASEHX010000101.1 GCA_030018645.1 Candidatus Margulisiibacteriota bacterium
CCCTAATGCTACAATTTCAATCACCCCGCCTAAAGTCTCACCCTGGCTTTTGGCCCGGTCGATTAATTTATGCCATTCGCTTTTACTTTTGGCGCCGCCAATTTGCACTACCCGGCTTTTAATGTGGATTTTAAATTGACCAAGTAATTTTTTAGCCACCGCCCCCAAAGCCACTTTCGCCGCCGTTTCGCGCGCCGACGCCCTTTCTAAAATATTGCGTACGTCTTCTTGATTATACTTTAGGATACCGGCCAGATCGGCGTGCCCGGGCCGCGGCTCGGTTACCACTTTTTCGAATAATTCGGTACTGCGATTGGGGATCAGAAGAGAAATGGGACTGCCGATGGTTTTGCCTTTGCGGACGCCGGATAAGATTTGGGCTTGGTCTTTTTCTATTTCCTTCATCCGCGGCCCGCGGCCGTAGCCCTCTTGCCGGCGGGAAAGGTCTTTGTCAATATCAGAAGCAGACAGCGGCAAATTAGCGGGGCAACCATCCAAAATGGCGACTAACGCTTTGCCGTGTGACTCACCGGCAGTTAAATAGCGGAGCATATGGGCGGATTATAGCATGGTCATTTCTTAGGTTGCAACCATCACCTTGTTGCGGCCAGCTTCTTTGGCGTGGTAAAGCGCGGCATCAGCCGCGTGCTTCATAGATTGGGCGCTAGCGTAATTATCTGCGCTAGCCACTCCCATACTAGCCGTTTTATTAATCCGTCTTCCTCCCGCAATTTCAAAAGGTAATGCTTCAATCTTTTCTCTTAATTCTTCCGCAAAATGACGTGCTTCCTCTGCCGTCGCTCCCGATAGGATGATATAAAACTCTTCTCCGCCGTCGCGGACAATTTCACAATCGTAGTTGCGGTATTTTGCAGCATGGGCGCGCATCAATTGGGAAAGCCGATCTAAAACCATGTCCCCCGAAACATGCCCAAAGGTATCATTAACTGATTTGAACTTATCCAAATCGACCATTATCATTGACATTGGTGTTCCGGCTAATTTTGCGGAACTAAAGCGGCTTTCTAATATTTCGTTCCCCGTTTTTTTATTCAATAAAGCCGTCGCCCCATCGTGCCGGCTCGCCCATGCCAATTCGGCAATGAACCGGTCAAGCGTCAATTTACTCCTCAAAGCAGCAACTAAAAATTCAAGGGCCGTTAACTGATTCCGATCTAAATATCTTGCCGCTTCGGTAGAAATGCTGACTATTCCAAGCGGTTTTGTTCGATCTTTGTCAAGATAAAACGGCAAAATTATACTATCGCCGCCGCGCCACGCACGCCCATAATCTCCCCTATCTAGCCGGATCTTTGGTGCGTGTATAAAGTTCAGTTTCTTTTGGAGTAAAACGATTTCCGCAAAACTAAAAGGGGGAGCTTCCCCCTCTATTGGCCTGGCCCATTGCACCCCCAAAGAGGCCGCATTAACTAAAGTGCGGTTGTTATTATCCCATAAGGCAATATGGGCACTGCGCAAGCGGGGGAAGATGGCGCTAATCGTCCGCATGGTCGGCCCAATAATTGAGCTGGTTGTTTCAGAACGGTCAGTGCGGGCCAGTTGGCGGTCAATTTCCCCTCCTAATTGCAAAATTGCCTCTAGCCGAGCGGCGTCCGCTTTTGTCTTTTGCATCTCGTTCACTCTCTGAAATTCTAAGCTGAATTTTCTTTGCAAATAATTGGCAACTCTCTTTATGGTTGGGCCCGCTAAGGCTGCTCCCGCTTGCTGGTCAGCCTGGACAATAAAAGTTTCATATTGGGAGGCAAATATTTTCAATAACAAACCGCCGCCGGTTATAGAAATATCGGCGCTGCCTTTTGCAAATTCTTTAACCCTGTCGTCCGGCGCCTGTGTGCGGTTTATTGGAACCGTCCGTTCTTTATCAATTTCATCATGAAAATAGAAGCGGAGGTTGTTATAGCTAACCAATTGCAGGGCCCTTTGCAGGAGTGCAAAAAGAAATTTTCGCTCGACATTTTTACTCTTCATCATCTGTTTGCCGATGAAAATTTCCAACTGGCCAATGATTGCCCGGCTGCTTCCGGAGGCAATCCATTGTCTTCCTATTGACATTCTGCTCATGCTTTCAACCATTCTGTCGCGTCCTCCCTAAATAAGATTCTACCAGCACCCTGCCGTTATAGCGGGACATCACATGCAGCATGGCGGCAATTTTGCCGTCTAATCCGGGAGCCAGATGCCCCCGGCCTTGTTCAAAGCGGGCTAAATCCGCGGTTATGGCTTTTGCCGCCCGCTCGACCCCGCGCAGGACTTCATTGGCTAGAATAGTGAGCGCCATGCGCAGCCATTGATCGTTTCCCCAAACATCATTATGTAAACTGCGGCCGGCGATGTGCATGGTTGGACCGTACACAAACACCGTCGGCAATTCGCGCAGGCAAGAAGATCCCCCATCGTCCGGGCCCAGCACATACATACCGTTCATTACCGCTTTCATATAACTCGGCCCAAAGGCCTCGGTAGCCTGCGAGCGATTTGCGGCTATGGGATTAGTCCACCCCACCCAACAGCCATTTCTTGCCAAACCCGGGAAAAGCCAGCGCGCTTTTGGATAATCGTGTCCAAGCAAAAATTCGGCCGTGAATCTCCCTTGGCGATTATTTATTCTATCTACTTCGTTTAACAGCGCTTCCAAGCTGCCAATGGAAGCAAAATCATCCTGATGGGCAATCCCGCCAAAAAGATAAACTATTGGCCGGCCAATGGCTTGCGCTAATCTTTCGATATGCTCGCTTTGCCGCAGGAACCCGGTTATCATGTCAATCTTATAACTGGTTGCCCGGCGCAGTGAGGCCAAATAAACGGCATCATCCGGGAGATCGATCTTAAACATCCGGGGATAGTGGCTGCGCAGCAGGGCGAATAAATGCTGTCTTTGTATCTCAAATGCTTCGGCAAGGGCTTTTCTGAAGGCTTGGTTTTCCCGCAAAGCATCTCCTTGTTCCATTTCGCCCAAATTAAATATCCGCTCGCGCCAACCGGCACAATATTGGTCTAAAACCCAAACCACTCCCATTCCCAGCCAGCTTTCAATATCCAAAGTATCCGGAAAAACCTCTAATCGGTCCTGTTTTACTTCTATGGGAAGAAGTTCCGTTGCATTGGCAAATCCGCGCGTTCGCGCCGTTTCTTCGGCTTGGGTAACCATCAAATGCAAAGGAGAAACAACCCCCACCCTTCCACTCAAGCGCAGGTCAGCAAAAAGGGCATTGGTCAACTGACCAGGGTGGGCGCCTAACAATCCCCACAGTTGCTCTTCTCTCTGCGGGTAATGTTTTTGCACCATGTCCCCGGTGGTGCGCGGAACCGTCCCGTTCTGCGGAGCGTGGATCGTGGCAACACACAATTTTTTGGTTGCTTCAATTGCTTTACTAGCATCATTATATAATTTATAAAAGTGCAAAAATAGCTGGAATTTAAACAAGGCCGAATGTCCATCGTGGCCAATTACTAGATCGGCTAGCGGATTATCAACCCCTAATAGTCCTAATTGCTTGGCCACCTCAAAACCAGCCGCACCCAGCACCTGCATTTGGTCAAAATTTAACTGCGAATAATTGGGCGGATAAATAATTCCGGTTGTGCCGGGAACGCTTAAGCGAATATCAATAGGACTGGCGGCTCCTTGATAACCCGTATGCAGCCAGCCGTAAAAAGCTCTGTCTTCCCCGTGTAAACAAATTTTCCCCATTTCTCCCAGCGGCTCAAAGGTTGTTGCGCCATTACTTTCTGGCTCCGTGGTTTCAAAACGCAGGGCTTGTCTGCGGTCTTTAAACTCCTGAACTCTTCTTTGATCATGTAATATGCTTAAACATAGCATCCCAAAATCACCCGCTTCACCGTACCGGGCAGTTGTCCATCCAAGTGTCTCCGCAATAATTCCCAACCCTCCCGCTCCACCAATAGGATAAACTCCTTCCGCTTGTAATTCTTCCCAAACCCGAGCCATATCAAGTCTCCTCATGGCATCTAAGGATGTTAATCCTTCGGCCCCTGCAATGCGAAGCGCCAATTGTGCCGGTGACGGCGTACAGACCCTTTCCATGCAAACATCAATAACTACTCGATGTTGTGGCTTTTTTGTTTTAAGTCTTCTTTGCTGGTCGGCCCAGGCTTGAAGTCTAGCGCGGGCGAACCCAATTGTTTCAGCTGTAACGTTCATTTATTTCTCTCCCTTCTCCTGCCCTCACGGGCTTGTCCGCCGTAGGCGGACCCCCATGAGCCTTTCGTTTCCTATACACCAATCGTAAATATTTCTTAAAGATTTCAGCTGTTTTTTTACAGAGAAATTGAAAGTAGAGTGATTTTTTTTGTGTCGTC
>JASEHX010000102.1 GCA_030018645.1 Candidatus Margulisiibacteriota bacterium
ATCCCGGTTGGGATTACTTCAATCGGTTTTTTAATCCCCATCACTTTTAAATAGCGCTTAACCATGGTCGACGGTGCGACGACCGCGTCGGTTTGATTGCAGAAAAAGCGAAGATAGCGAGTTACAACCGCTTTTGATAATGCGGAAGGGACAAATGGCACATGGTGAACATATCTGGGGAATAAAGTGTGGAAAGTGTAAACCAAGGGGACATTGAGTTTTCTTGCCCAATAAAGGGCAGATAGTCCGACGCCAAAGGGCTGGTGGGCGTGGATAAGATCAATCTTTGCTTTAGCTAGAAAGTTGGATAGTGAAAAGGTGAAAGGGAGGACGAAGCGATACCCGGGATAAGTTGCCGGCAGGGAAGGGAGCCGTAATATGTGCAAGTCGGTTTCTTGCTGGCTCGGATAACTTGGCCCGACCACAAAAACTTCATGTCCGAATGCCTCCAGCGCTTCGCGGAGGGTTTTAATTGAAATCGTGATGCCGCTTAGGTAAGGGAGGTAACAGTTGGAAAATAAGGCGATTCGCACGATCCCTCACTTATTCTTTTTGCCAAGCCGGCGCAGGGCGGCTAAATTAGCCAAATCTTCGCGATGGTCAATAGCCGGAAAACCAGAAACAATGGAATTGGCCGGGATGTTTTTGGTGACGCCCGCACGGGCGGCGATGAGAGTGTTTTCTCCCACCGTGACATGGTCGCTGAAACCAGCTTGCCCGCCAACGGTGACGTGATCCTTAAGCGTAACCGAACCGGCCACTCCTACTTGGCTGACAATAATGCAGTCGCGGCCAATTTTACAGTTATGGGCAATGTGCGTTAAGCTGTCAACTTTGGTGCCGGCGCCAATTATGGTTGGGCCCAAAGTTCCCCGTGAGATGCAGACATTGGCGTGCAGAGCAACGTCATCTTCAATAATCACCGGGCCGACTTGGGGAATTTTGAGGTGCCGGCCGTTTTCCTGGACATACCCAAAGCCGTCAACGCCAATGCGGCAGCCGGAGTGGATGACAACGCGCTGGCCAATTTGCACTTGGTCATAAACAGTGACGTGCGGATAAATGACCGTATTCTTCCCGACTGAAACCTTTTCGCCCAACACCGCATATGCCCCAATGGACACCTCTTTCCCGATCTTGCAGGAAGAAGGGACGATGGCGGTTTTGTGGGTGCCTTTTTTGGGAAGAAGGCCTTTAACCATTGAGGGCAAAATTTTTGCCATAGCTAAGCGCGGGTTGTCGACAAGAATTGCGGGTTTCCCTTTAGGATTCAACCGGCGGTTGATGACGACGGCCGAGGCCTTAGAGGCCAGTGCTTCTGCCAGTAGTTTTTCTTCAAGGACAAAAACCAAGTCGCCGCTTTTGGCTTCAGTTGGGAACGAAACCCCTTTGATCTCAATGCTGCCGCTGCCGGAAACCTCCCCGCCAGCGGTCTTTGCGAGGGATTTTAGCTTCATGTTTACTTGTTGAGTTCGTTGATAACTAGTTCGGTTAGGTCCATCCCGCCGGTGATAATAACTTGCTTGTCAAGGATGACAGCTATCCCCACTTTTTTCCCAACGCTCTTGACGGCCACAATAATTTCTTGCTGAAGTTTGCCGGTGAGCTGTTCATTCAGGCGGAGCAAGCTTTCCCTTTTGGGGGCCAATTTTTCTTCTAATTCGGCTTTCATCTTTTCCAAGGCCTCTTTGCTTTTCCCGTCTTTTTCGGCCTTTTCCAGTTTGGCCTGGCTTTCTTCAAATTCTTTTTTGAATGATTCTTCCTGTTTCTTTAGCTCTTCCTGGGCCTTTGAGGTTGCCTTGTATTCTTTAAACACCTTTTGGACGTCAATAAACCCGATGCTGGAAACCGAGGCGGCGGAAGCGATGGCGGCGACAAAAAATACCCCAAGTAAGACTGCAATTAGCTTTTTCATTTTCCCCTCCTTGTCTTTGTCTGCTATTTTACCATAGGTTCTTTTTGGCGTCTACGAGTTTCCAAATGGATTAATAAAACGGAGATATCGGCAGGAGAAACGCCGGCGATCCGGGTTGCTTGGCCGATGGAAACCGGGCGGATTTTGTCTAATTTTATTTTTGCTTCGTTGGATAAGCCGTGCAATTGTTTGAAATCCATATCCGGCGGAATTAATTTGTGCTCCAAATTTTTGAAACGCTCGATCTGCTGCAGCTGGCGCATGATGTAGCCAGCGTATTTTTGGGAAACGGCGATTTGTTCCGCTGTTTCCGGTGAAATTGCCTGCTGGCTCTCAACTGCAGTTTTCTTTTTTAAATAACACTGGTAGCGTTCTTTGGAAATCAAGCCAGCTTGAAAACCCTTTTCGGTTAGACGCAAGTCGGCATTGTCTTGCCTTAATAGCAAGCGGTATTCGGAACGCGAAGTCAGCATTCGATATGGCTCATCGATGTCTTTGGTGATCAGGTCGTCAATTAAAGTTCCGATGTAGGAATCTTCACGTCCCAAGACGAGAGGATCGCGCCCTTTTACTTTTAAGGCGGCATTGATCCCGGCAATAATTCCCTGGGCGGCGGCTTCTTCGTAGCCAGACGTTCCGTTGATTTGCCCGGCACAATAAAGTCCGGCGACATTTTTAGTTTCCAAAGTGTACTGTAATTGGGAAGGCGGAACGTAGTCATACTCAACGGCGTAGCCGGGACGGAGAATTTCCACTTGCTCCAAACCGGGCATCGTCCTTAGCATGTCCAGTTGTACGTCCGCCGGCAAACTGGTGCTCATGCCTTGGGCGTACATTTCCAAAGTATCGCGGCCGCAGGGCTCAATAAAACATTGGTGCCGATCTTTTTCCGGGAAGCGCACGACCTTATCTTCAATTGATGGGCAGTACCGTGGACCGGTTCCCTTGATCTTCCCTTGGAAGAGCGGGGAGCGATCAAGGTTTGCGCGAATTATTTCGTGCGTCCGAGGATTCGTCCAGGTTAAATGACAGGGAACTTGGGGAAGGGATAAGAATGAGGGATAAGAATGAGGGAATTGAAGTCCATACTGCGTATACTCCCAGATAAACGAAAAAAGCTTAGGAGGATCATCGCCGGGCTGGGGGACCATTTTGGAAAAAACAATCGAGCGTTTATTTAATCGAGCTGGGGTACCGGTCTTTAATCTTCCCAGCCGTAAGCCAATTCGTTGTAAACTTTCCGAAAGCCCCTTGGCCGGCAATTCTCCCGCCCGCCCGGCCTCCATATGGGTCATGCCGATGTGGACAATTCCGTTAAGGAACGTTCCGGTAGTTACGACGACAGTTTTACTTTGATAAATAGTGTTAAGATTGGTACGGACGCCCGCAATCCTGCGCTCTACACTCGACGCTCTACTTTCTTCTTTTTCTTTAACCATAATTTCTTCAACAATTCCTTGTTTTAGATCAAGCCCTGGCTGTTCTTCTAAAATCTGCTTCATGACCCGATGATAATGATTGCGATCGGACTGGGCACGCAGGGCTTGGACGGCTGGTCCCTTGGTAGTATTCAGCATTTTCATTTGCAAGAAGGTCAGATCAGTGGAAATACCGATTTGGCCTCCCAGAGCGTCTACCTCGCGCACCAGTTGGCTTTTAGCCGGCCCGCCGACAGCGGGATTACAAGACATAAAAGCAATGGTATCAAGATTAATGGTTAGCAGAAGGGTCTGACAGCCCATGCGGGCAGAGGCCAGGGCGGCTTCAATTCCCGCATGCCCGGCGCCGATGACTATGACGTCGTAAGTTTTGGGGCAAATACTATTTACCCCCGCACATCCCGGCAAATAAAGATAATGCCCAGCAGGGCGCCGATGCCGTCGCGAAAAACCGAAGCGTTGATAAATGAAGGAATGCACTCGCCCAGCGGATCACAGAGACGAGCTTCAAAACGCTCAATTTTCAGCTTTTTGTCAACCACTTCGGCGTAAAGCTTTTGATATTTGTCTTTTTCTTCAAACAAATCAGCGATGTTGCGCCCATAAATTTCGGCCTTGGGGACGTGGAAGAATTTATGCGCTTCTTCGTTTAAAAAAATAACCCGGCCGTCCAAGTCGGTTACCAGCAGGGAGTCGGGCATGGTTTCGATAATCGTCTTGGCGGCAATGGACGGGGAAATGGCAAACAAGCTGAAGCGGCGCATGGCCAGGTAGATAAAGAAAGTCATAAGGGCATAGTCAAAGATCACCGTCGGCGGGAAAACATGCATACCAAAAAACAGCGGGAGGATTTGGTCAATAATTACTCCAGGGAGTACCGGAATGGCGGAGCCAATGGTAATAGCTAACGATTGTTTCCTGACCATGGCTTGGGGAGCGCTAATTGAATAGAGCAGGAATAACGAAAGGCCCCAAACC
>JASEHX010000103.1 GCA_030018645.1 Candidatus Margulisiibacteriota bacterium
CCTCTTCCTAACCAGTCTCAAATATGATAATAAAGAAACGTCGGGATCCCGTTCATTCATATTTACCATAAATGATAAAGAACGGGAGGATCCTACCTGGGGAGCTTTTCTTTTTAAAACACCTCAAAAGTAATGTTCGGCAAAAGAGGCCCCCACCCTTTATCTATGTCGTTAGCGTCATCACCCGCTTCGCCGGTGACAAAACCAGGGCTGAAATAACCATCCTGGTCAACATCATTAAAAACCCAAGTATTTTTTACATCAAAACGGACCAGCAGCTTTGAAACGGCGCTCAAATCTAAATCAGAAAGCGGTATTTCAGCGATAAAAATATCTTCGGGATGCAGCCCAACTATTTCACCGGTTGCCGTTCGCCCGCCCCAATCTTCATTATTGCCATTGGGCCCGCGGTCATGGCCGGTGGTCGGGTCGCCCTTATCCAGATTTTGATTGCCCGCATAACCATCAGTGTCCGGAGAGCCCGGTCTCGGTTTTGTACCTGAAAAATCCGCCGGCGGGAAAAACCAGCCCAATTCAGTTGTTTCGTCAATCCCGACAATGGTTAAATCGCCCTGATGATGCTCGGTATCGCTCGACACGCTGCGCCAGCTTTCCACCGCTTTATCGTCACTCAAATAAATCCGGATATTCTTCATTACCGGAGCCTCTGTGCTGGCCGGCACCGTTTCTGACGTCCCGGATTTTATTGGGAATCTTTCCTGCACCCAATAAACTTCAAGCTTCAACGTCTCATAATTAGTGGCTTCAATCTCTTTAGTCGTTATCACGATTTCCTTTACCTCATTGGACGAAAAGCTTTCGATCACGCAGGATTCCAGGGAAGAATAGTCGAAGAGTTCGACAACCTCGCTTGTTCCGGCTTTAGTCAATTTTGCGCTCTTCAGCGCGATGAGATAACGATCTGGAGTGATAAAAACTTCGGGATAAGAAGCAAAGGACTTCACCGATAAAGCTCTACCGCCGGACCGGCTAAAGTCCGCTTTAATCGAAAAGGTCAAATTTTTTGAGGAGGTCGTAGTCGCCTGCTGTCCGCAACCCAACAAAACGGTAAAACAAATTAGCGAAGAAACCAACAATAAAAACACGGCAAATTTTTGGAGCATTATTCCCCCCCTTTTTTTTAGCTGACAAAAGTTTATCACCATCAACCTTCAAAAACAAGCTCTTCTCCTTAATAATTTGCTTCGCAAATTATTGCCCAGGAGAGGATTTGAACCTCCACGGGTTTGACCCCGCCAGCTCCTGAAGCTGGTGCGTCTGCCAGTTCCGCCACCTGGGCACAATCTTAAATTTAAATGCCGCTGGTCGGAGTCGAACCGACACGAGGTTGCCCTCACCAGATTTTGAGTCTGGCGCGTCTGCCAGTTTCACCACAGCGGCAAATTTATTAACCTTCCTCAAATATGCCCATGTTCCGGAACTTGTTGTAACGATGGGCAATTAGTTCTCGATGGGATAAAGAAAGCAAAGGTTCTAAATTATTCATTATAGCAGATTTCAAGTTGGCGGCGGAAGCGGCAAAATTATTGTGCGCGCCGCCGGCGGGTTCTTTGATTATCTCGTCAATAACGCCCAACTCCAATAAATCTTTAGCGGTAATTTTCATGGCAACGGCGGCTTCGTTGGCTCGAGCGGCGTTCCTGAAAAGGATCGAAGCGCATCCCTCTGGCGAAATTACCGAATAGATAGCGTATTCCAGCATCAAAACCCGATTTCCCATCCCAATTCCCAGCGCGCCTCCCGAACCGCCTTCACCGGTGATTACCGAAATGAAGGGGACCGTCAGCTCGGCCATTTCGCGCAGGTTTTTGGCAATTGCTTCCGCCTGGCCGCGCTCTTCGGCTCCAATCCCGGGATAAGCTCCGGGCGTATCAATGAGGGCAATAATCGGTTTTTCATTGCGCTCGGCAATGCGCATAATCCGCAGGGCCTTGCGGTAGCCCTCGGGATTGGCCATGCCAAAATTGCGTGCAATGTTTTCTTTGGTGGTTTTGCCTTTTTGATGGCCAATGACCACTACCGATCGGCCGTCCAGCTTGGCGATTCCGGCAACCATGGCGGGGTCATCAGCAAAATTGCGGTCGCCATGCAGTTCCACAAAATTATCAAAAACCTGCTCAATGTAATCAAGGGTGGTGGGCCTTTGCATGTGCCGGGCAATTTGGACAATTTGCAAAGGTGAAAGTTGGGTGAAAATATCACGGCGAGTGGCTTCAATCCTTTTTTCCAATAAACGGATCTCTTCGTCCATATTGATTTTGCTTTGGCCGGAAAGTCTTTTTAACTCTTCCCATTTTTCGTAAAGCTCAACCAGCGGCTTTTCAAAGGGCAATAAATTCTTTACCGGATCATTCTTTTTCATCAAACCACCTTAATATTTTTACCAGTGTATCCTTCAATGCCTTGCGCTCGCAGACCACGTCTACCATCCCATGTTCTAGAAGATATTCTGCCCGCTGAAAACCGGGCGGCAGTTTTTGACGGATAGTTTGTTCAATCACTCTTGGTCCGGCAAACCCAATCAAGGCGCCGGGCTCGGCAATATTGATGTCGCCCAGCATGGCAAAACTGGCCGAAGTCCCGCCTGTCGTTGGGTCGGTTATAACGGATACATAGGGCAGGCGATTTTCGCGCAAGCGGCCCAGCGCGGCGGAGGTTTTGGCCATTTGCATCAAGCTCATGATCCCTTCCTGCATGCGCGCCCCGCCGGAAGAAGAAAATATCAAGACCGGGATTTTTTTTTCAATGGCCAGCTCAATCAAGCGGGCAATTTTTTCCCCTACCACCGAGCCCATACTGCCGCCCATGTAAGAAAAATCCATTACCCCCAAAGCCGCATCTTTACCTCCCAGCTTTCCTGTCCCGGTAACAATGGCATCCTTTAAGCTGGATTTGGCAATGGCATCTTCAATCCTTTTTGTATAGGACTTTGAATCGGTGAAATTTAAAAAATTAACTGATTTGATATTAGCATTGATTTCTTTGAAGGTATTTTGATCAACTAGTTGATTAATGCGCTCAAAATGGGTTAATTTGAAATGGTAGCCGCACTTAGGGCAGACCTTGAGGTTTTCTTCTAATTCCTTGGTATAGATGGCCTGACTGCACTTGTAGCACTTAACCCAAAGATTGCCGGGAATGTCGAGCCGCTCGCGGACATAAGCTCCCTCTTTCTCCAGCTTCTTTTTCTTAAACCACTCGTGGATACTCAAAGTGCTTTACATGATAATGTAGATTATGATAGCATGTCAAGAAAGGAGATCAATAAATGGCGAAAAGAATTAAATCGGCAATCAAACAGGCACGGAAGGCAAAGAAAAATAAAGCGCGCAATTTGGAGGCCATGAAAGGCCTAAAGAAAATTGTGAAACAAGCAGAGCGGGCCATTAAGAGCAAATCGCAGGATGTAATTGACCTGATCAGAAAAGCCATTTCAGTTATTGACAAGACCGCCCAGCGCAAAATTATCCATAAGAATAAAGCGGCTCGCGCTAAGTCCAAGTTGATGGCGAAGTTAAATAAATCAAAAAGTTAATGAAGCTAAAGGCCTTCGCAAAGGTTAACCTTTCTCTTCGAGTATTTGAGCGCCGCTCCGACGGGTACCACTCAATTGAGTCAATTATGCAGTCAATTTCTCTTTGTGATTACATAACCATCGAACCAATTTCTACCGGCATTGAAATTACTTGCGATGATCCGGCGGTGCCGCTAGGAAAAGAAAATATCGTGTATAAAGCAGTGGAAGTTTTTTTTGACCAACGACTAACGACTAATCCCGCTTTGCGGGATCCCGAAACACATTTGAATATGACAATAAGGAATCGGGACGACCGACGACCAGCCAGACCAGGATGGCGGATCCATATTGAAAAACATATACCGATAGCGGCTGGACTAGCGGGAGGATCGGCCGATGCGGCAGCCGTGCTTTATGGTTTACGGCAAATGACAAATGACAAATCCTGCCTGCCGGCAGGCAGGTGTCAAATTACAAATGATGAATTAGTTCAATTATCTTCCCAAATTGGTTCTGACGTTCCATTTTGCTTGATGGGTGGAACGTGTTTGGTTAAGGGTAGGGGAGAAATAGTTACAAAGCTGGATCCCTGGCCGCATACCTATTTTGTTCTTGTCAATCCCGGGATTGAAATATCTACTCAATGGGCTTATGCCGAATTTGACCGTTTACATCTGACCGTTTCCAGGCAAATCAAAAATGTCAAAACAACAATTGTATACTTTCCCATCTGGA
>JASEHX010000104.1 GCA_030018645.1 Candidatus Margulisiibacteriota bacterium
TAAATATTCAAAAATTCAAAGAAAACATCCTCTTCCTAACCAGTCTCTTATTATAACATCCCCATGGCGTTCGTCAATCTGCCGCGTAAAAAGTAGATTATATCCCTTGATTACACTCGCACATACCATCTGGACCAGATTTTTAAAATCTCCCATATCACCTTTTCCGAGGGCCCAATAATATCTATAGCGGTCCGGAAGCTCGATAATAGCCGGCGGGAACCCTTGACCTAAAAGCTGGGTCAGCAATAAAAGGCGGCCAACCCGTCCGTTACCGTCAAAAAAAGGGTGGATGCTTTCAAACTCATAGTGGTCATGGGCAATTTTTTGGATGGTATTGCCTTGATAATTGTTTACTTGCTTAATAAAGGCGCGCATTTTGGCCGGGACAGCTTGCGCCGCGGGCAACTGTTTTTCGGTGTTAGTTAAATTGACATAACCAGTGCGATACTTGCCCGGCAATTTATTATTAAAATTGTACATCACAATTGAATGGAGCTTTAGCAAATATTCTTCAGTAATACTAAATTTTGGTTTCACTTGTTCCAACAGATATAGAAGCGCATTGTGATGATTGACCGCTTCGAGAACCTCAAACAGTTCTTTTCCTCTTACTTTTTTCCCTTCAATTGCTTCTTCTGTCTCCTTTATTGACATGCGACTGCCCTCAATCGCATTAGAATGATAGGTCATTAAAAGAAAGAATTTTTCGCGCAGTTTAGTATTTTGCCTTAAAATTCTGATTGGATCAGCTATTTTATGCCCTATTTGATTGACTAGTTGGGATAAATCAATATGCTCCTTAAATAGTTCGTCAATTGCCCGGGACTGTTTTAACTGCGGGGTAACGCCTCTATCTATCCAGCGATAAACTGTCTTATAACCGACTTCCAAGAGACGCGCCAATTCACTGCGCCCAAAGCCGGCCTCTTTGATCAATTTCTCCAGCTTGTCTTTATCTGTAATAATTATTCTTTTCATGGAAAATCACTCATAGGTCATTTTATTGTTTAATAAGACATTATTACTATACCATATGTCCTATT
Organism: Candidatus Margulisiibacteriota bacterium; assembly: GCA_030018645.1. Lineage (GTDB taxonomy): Bacteria > Margulisbacteria > WOR-1 > O2-12-FULL-45-9 > O2-12-FULL-45-9 > JASEHX01. The sequence goes on from JASEHX010000104.1 coordinate 1,047, forward strand.
ATAAATGCAAGTAGGTGCCGAGATATGTCCTATTCGCCAACCCCCAACTTCCCCATCTTATACCCTAGCATCCTCTCGGTAATACCCAGCGCTTTAGCAGCGGCGCGCTGGGTTTTGTGGATTTTTAGGGCCTCTTCGATTTTTTGCTTTTCCAGGGCGTCTACCATTTGGGTCAAGGTACCGCCTTCAATCGGGGTTGTAACTGGTATTTGGGCAATTTGGGCCGGTAAATCCTTGGGTGCAATCAGCGGCCCTTGGCAGATGATCACCGCCCTTTCGATCACATTTTCCAGCTCGCGCACATTGCCCGGCCAAGCATAAGCCAGCAGGCAATCCAACGCCGCCCGGTTAACCCCTTCAATTTTTTTCTTGTTTTCCTTATTAAACAGATGGGTAAAATGGGCGGCAAGCAAGGGAATATCTTCTTTGCGTTCCCACAAGGGGGGAAGAAGAACCGGAAAGACATTGATGCGGTAAAACAAATCTTCCCGGAATTTGCGCTCCTTTACCATTTCTTCCAGGTTGCGGTGGGTAGCGCAGATGACCCGCACGTCTATTTTAATAGTTAGCGTCCCACCCAACCGCTCAAATTCTTTTTCCTGCAGGACCCTCAATAATTTAACTTGGGTAGCCGGCGTCAAGTCGCCAATTTCATCCAAAAAGATCGTCCCGCCGCTGGCCATTTCAAAGCGCCCGATTTTCTTTTCTCCTGCCCCGGTAAAAGCCCCTTTTTCATAGCCAAATAATTCAGACTCTAGAAGATTTTCCGGCAGGGCAGCGCATGCCACTTTAATAAAGGGCTTTTCTGCTCTAGGGCTAGCATAATGTATGGCGGCGGCTACCAATTCTTTTCCAGTCCCGGATTCACCGCACAGTAAAACTGTCGCTTGGCTCTGGGCTACTTGGCGGGCGCCTTCTAAAATAGTTTCCATAACAGCGGAAGTATAAATAATGTTGCCAAATTTATATTTACCTTTCAATTGCTGGCGTAATTTGATATTCTCCGCTACAACTGCCTGTTTATCTTTCTGTGCCAATTCGCGGATTTTTACCGCTTGCCCTACCATGGAAGCGATAACGGTTAAAAGTTTGATATCGTTTTCATATGAAATGTCGCCTTTGAACAAATGGTCAATCGACAATGCGCCGACAACTTTATTACCAACTTTAACTGGTACGCAGAGGAAAGCAAATTTACGGTTTTCCAGGTTTTTGCGTGCCTGGGTTTTATTCAAAAAGAGCGGGCTAGATTCAATGTCCGGAACTACCATGGGCTTGCCGGTTTCAACTACTTTCCCTGTTATCCCTTCTCCAATTTTATAGCGCCCGCGTTCTTTTTCGTTTTTGGTGAGGCCATGGGCTACTTCAATATGCAATTCATTTGTATAGGGATCGACCAAAGTAATTGTCCCTCTTTGCATTTCAAGCTCGGAAGATAGGACTTTTAGGATAGAATCTAAGTTTTCTTCAAGATTAAGGGAAGAAGACAGAGCATCTCCAATTGCCATTAAAACATTTACCTGGATGTTGCGCATTGGGCTCATACAATATTGTATATTATCACATTATTGTATTTTTGTCAACTCTTATGTAGATTTTACGCAGATAACCTTTCGCGCAGTAATGTCAGACAGCAGATGGAAGGGTTTCTTGAGGTCGATAATCTTGACTATCGCGTCACCGGCTAAGGCCTTGAGCCATTTTTTATCTAGGGTAACCTTGGGGTTTTCAATGAACAGGGCAACATAAAAAATCTGTGTTTCCACCAAATCCAGGAAAAAATGCGAACCAAAAGAAAGCTCCGGCATAAAACCGCCTTCAGGATCATCCACTTCCACCAGCGCAGCAATATTATTTATCTCGGCAAAACTAACCGGCACGCCCAGCGATGGATCGCGTGTCCCCCACCGCCCCGGCCCAATTAACAGCGTCGGCTCGCTTTCGCGCCGGAGCATTTTATTTAGCCGGCCGATTTCACGGGCAACCTCATATTTTTCCCCCATTAACAGCCCGCTATAAGCTTCGGGATCGACATAAATTAATTTATTAATTGGTTGAGATAAATTCCCTCCCATAAAATTGCCTTGCGACTTGAAAAGAATATTATCGGGAGCAATTTTTTCAGGTATTCTAACCCGTCCGCCAACTCCCTGGGCTTGCAGCGGCCGGCATTGCACCAAATTGATCTTCAACTGGTTATCTTTAGAAATATTAACCGTAAATTCTATATCAACCGGATATTGGTAGGCTGCCTCCAATATTTTTAGCATATTTTGCATAATGGACGGAAACGACGTCGCGGCAAGCAGCTTTTCAAAGGTAATTACCCAAACTGGAATATTTTTGCCCAGCGACTGCATTTTGACTTCGGCTTCAAGATCCCGCTTGCCAATTAAACCAAGTTCTAAATTCGGCTCATCTTCAATTAACTTCTCCAGCGCAATTGTGATAAGGTCATTTTCCTGAATGTCCAGCAAGTCAACTTCATGCTGGGAAAACTTCTTTATTTTTTCCATGTCGGCGTATGGCCGGCAGAGCGGCGCGTCAAGGGCAATAATGGCCGGATAATCGCCTTCCACCCGGTTAACCGCCCGCGTTCCCAGTCCCAAGACGAGTCGAAGCATTCCAGCTTTTGGGTCCATTTCTTTATGCCAGACAAAAGTATTATGCGAAACCCCAACTCCGGCTAGATAAGGGAAGAAATAACGGTCATGACAATCTCCGGAAACCCTTTGGGCCAACAGCGCCATTTGCTCATCCATCTGGCTTAATCCTCTTTGTTGGCGGTAAATTAGCGCATTTTCATTCATGGTGCTGGCAAATATTTCGCGCACCACCATTTCAAATTTTTTATAGCGCTCTTCGGGCGAACCTTGATTGACAATAAAAAGACTGTCGTATTTGCCGGCAAAGGCACTGCCAAAACTATCTTCCAAAAGGGAGCTGGAGCGGACAATAATGGGCGATTGCCCAAAATATTCTATCAACTGGCGGAAACGCTCTTTGATCTCTTCAGGAAAGCGGCCGTGCAATAGTTTTTCGCGAAGTTCAGCCGCTTTATTAAAATAACCCCTTTCCGTTTTTTGCTCTAACCATAATTTCCACCAGCCGTTCTGTACAATATAGGTATAAAAGACGTCCGATCCGATGTAAATGTTTTTTATATAGTAAAAGGAGACCACTTGTTAAAGGAAAATAGACCCACCTT
>JASEHX010000105.1 GCA_030018645.1 Candidatus Margulisiibacteriota bacterium
AATTTAATTAACCTAAACCAAATATTGCCTATTGACATATTACCGCATCACTTTTTTAGTGAACACTGCTAGGATACAATGCATTAGTCTGTTTGTCAAATCGGATTAACCGGGAATAAAATGCGGATGTCAGATACTTTTTCCAGCGCCGAATTGGCCCAACTTGGCAAAGAAATGGTTTTGTCGAGCGAATAGATCGGCATGGCCTGCCACTTACTGCTGTCCTTTATTTTTACTTCTACCAAAAAGCGTCCGGCCATTTTTTGCATCCAATCTTCATCTTCCGGCTTAACCTGCACATTGGCTGGCCGCAAAAAGTAGCGGAAAAAAGGGGCAATCCCTTCCAGCGACGGGTCATTGACATTAACCGGCCCAATGATCATCCACTGCGGCCGCTTTTGGGCGAAACTGCCGTGCAGAGGCGGCACAATTTGGAAGCCCCCAATTTTGCCGCTCAAAGAAACGGATACGTCAATGACGCCGGGATGATTCGCTCTAATCCGTCCTGGCCCGGCATATTCACTGCCTTCAAACCGCCCAATTCCTGCCACCGGCTGGATAACTTCGCCAATGACCTTTTCCACTCCCGAAAAATATTTGATGCTAATTTTTCCCCCGGCCCTATTTTCAAAGACAATTTCCCTGGGGTAATCGGCTGGACAGTCGGCAATCATGAATATTTTATCCCCTAATGCCGGGATATAACCGGCTGGAAGGGAAATGACCGCACTTCCCGGCCGGGAAAGCATGACCAAATTCCCTACGTAAGGCGCATACTCTCCGCCAAATAAACTCTCCCCGGCTGGGATATTGGTGTAGATGGAAGACGAAGCATTAAAATAGGACTTGTAATCATCATCCGGCACGATAAAATCGCTGGGTAAAATTGAAAAGATGGCGGTATCTTTATCTTTTTCGCCCGCCTTCACATGGATGGCGTTAACCGCCGTTGCCGCCACCCGGCCGGCTCCAATCCACTTGGCCGCGGCAAAGCTTTTGGGGTTATTCTTATCGGCTGGGCGGACCACTTGCCCCATCGGCGACCAATGCAGTCCTTCGTCCCGGCTGACTTCAATTGTCCCGCCAACTGTATTTTCAATTTTTACCCGAAATATTTCAACAAAATGCGGATGGTTTTCGTATTTAACCGCGGGAGAAACACCACGGGTTTGTAAAAAAGCCAAAGCAGCGCTGGCTAGCAGGATAAAACCGATGACCAGCAAGAACCTTTTCATCTTATCCCATCAGGTAGGCTGTAAGGGTGCGCACCATCGCCCCGGTTGCGCCGGATGATAAGTACCAGCGGCGCTTATCCAGGAAGGCCGTGCCGGCAATATCAATATGCGCCCAGGGCGTATCTTCGGCAAAAAGCTGGATAAATAAACCGCCAATGGACGGGCTGGCTTTTCCCTGCTCGGTGCAATTTTTTATGTCGGCAATCTTGCTTTTAGAATATTCTTTGTACTCTTCGAATAACGGCAGCTGCCACAGTTTTTCTCCGCTCTTTTTACCCGCGGAAATTAAAGAATCAACCAAGTTTTGGTCACTGCCCATAATGCCGGAAGCCGCATCGCCTAAAGCAGAAACGCACGCTCCAGTTAAAGTAGCCACATCGATGATTTTCTTGACCCCCAGCTTTTTGGCGTAAGTTACGGCATCCGCCAAAACCATGCGCCCTTCGGCATCGGTGGAAATTATTTCAATCGTTTTGCCGGAAAGCGAACCGACCACATCACCCGGTTTTTGGGCATTGCCGTCGGGCATATTTTCGGTACACGGCAGGATGCCAACCACATTTTTACGGACTTTCAACCTGGCAATTGCCCGCATGGTTTCGAGGACTGCGGCCGCCCCGGCCATATCGTCGCGCATTTTCCATAAGGCATTAGATGGCTTAAGCGAAATCCCCCCAGCGTCAAAAGTAATTCCCTTTCCCACCAGAGCAATCTCCGGTTTACCCTTTCCATATTTCATGACAATAAATTTGGCCGGCTCTTTTGACCCTTTTGATACCGAATAAAAGGCCTCCATTCCCAGTCTTTTTGCTTGCGAAAGATTGATAATCTTCACCGAAACTCCCGCTACTTCTTTGGCTTTTTGGGCAATAAAGGAAGGAGAAACGCGGTTGGCTGGAGCATTGACCAGGTCGCGCGCATTATTGACTGATTCGGCAATTATCCGGCCAATTTTTACCCCTTGATTGATATCTTTTATTTTGCTTTTAGCTTGCTCTACAACTATTAATTCTTCGACGGCAAAAAAAGATTCATCTTTTATGGTGGCAAAGCCGGTATAATGGTAAGCGCCAATTAATGTCCCCTCAATTAAAGCTTGGGCGGCAGCGGGCAGTGTTAAACCGCCGGCACCGGCCCCGTGCACAATAGTAGCTACTTTTTGGGCCTTCACTCTTTTAGCTTCGGCGATGGCAGCTCCAGCCGCAATCCGGCAGTGGTCAATGGTGAAATCGGCACTTTTACCCAAACCTACAATCAATACCTGCTTGGCCGGCAGTTTCCCTTGAGTATGGATAACGTTGACTTCTCCCAGTTTTCCGGTAATTTCTCCGCTTTTTATTAGGTCTGAAATTGCGCCCTTTAACGCCTTGTCAATTGCCCCCGTCGCCCCGCCTGGCGCTTTCACCCCTTCAAATTCATTGACTACCAGCAAATCATACGGAACCCGGGTTATTGATTGGCACAGTGTTTTAATTTTCATTCCATTTCTCCTTAAAGAAAATAGCCAGTTCACGTCGGGCCGATTCCGCGCCATCTGACCCATGCACGATATTTTTCATGATCCCTTCGGGGGATAAGATATTCTCTTCTTTTAAATCACCGCGGATAGTCCCTTTTCCCGCACTGCGCGGATCAGTCGCCCCCATTAATAAGCGGACTTTGTTAATTGCATCTTCTCCTTCAAGCAGGCTGACAATAACCGGGCCGGAAGTGATAAATTTAATCAGCCCGGCATAAAATGGTTTGCCAAAATGCGGCAAATAAAGGGCTTTGGCCAATTCTTCGGTTAAAAAAATGAGCCGTTTTAGGAGGATTTTAAGCTCGGCTTTTTCAACGCGGGAAAAAACTTCATTTTCCAGCCCTCGCGCCACCCCGTCAGGCTTGATCATGAAGAAGGTTTTTTCGAGCACGTTTAATGGCCTCCTTTACTCTTCCGGTAGCGGTTCCGCCCAGAAGATCCTTGTTTTCTACCGAACTTTTGGCCGATAAAATGCGGGTCACATCATAAGTAAAGACGGGAGAAAATTGTTTTAACTGGGTCAGCGATAAATATTCAATTTGCATATTGGACTCTTCGCAATAGGCCACAATTTCGCCGACAATGCGGTGGGCTTCGCGGAAGGGAACATTGCGGCGGACCAAATAAAAAGCCAGATCAGTTGCTGTTAAAAAGCCCTTGGTGGCAGCTTTTTCCATGGTTTCACTATTTACTTTGGCCGATTCGATCATTTCCCGGAAAATATTGAGGCAGTCCCTAACAGTTGACGCGGTATCAAAAACAGCTTCTTTATCTTCCTGCAAGTCGCGGTTATAGGCTAGCGGTAATCCTTTCATGACAGTAAGCATTGACATTAGATGGCCGTAGATCCGTCCAGTTTTCCCGCGGACCAGTTCGGCAATGTCGGGGTTCTTTTTTTGCGGCATAATGGAAGAGCCGGTCGTATAGCGGTCAGATAATTCAATAAAACTAAATTCATAAGTGGACCAGATAATTAATTCTTCGCAGAAGCGGGAAAGATGTAGCATCAGGTTGGCGCTGGCCGCAAGGAAAGCGATGACAAAATCACGGTCGGAAACGGCGTCCATGCTGTTGCGGGAAATTTTGGAAAATCCCAATTCCTTGGCCAGGCCTTCGCGGTCAACGTCAAAGCTGGTGCCGGCTAAGGCGCCGGAACCCAGCGGCATGACATCCGCTTCTTTCCCTGCCTGGCGGAAGCGCTCCTTATCCCTTTCAAACATTTCAAAATAAGCCATTAAATGGTGGGAGAAAAGCACCGGCTGGGCCCGCTGCAAATGGGTATAGCCCGGCATAATGACTTTGATATTTTCCTCAGCTAAATCAAGCAGGGATTGCTGCAGCTTTACTAATAGTAAAATAATTTCCGTGTTCTCAAACTTTAAAAACATGCGCAAATCAGTAGAGACCTGGTCGTTGCGCGAGCGGCCCGAATGCAGTTTTTTGCCCATTTCCCCTACTTTTTCAATTAACAGCATTTCAATATTCAT
>JASEHX010000148.1 GCA_030018645.1 Candidatus Margulisiibacteriota bacterium
AAAGAAGAAGTATAATCTTCCGGCGGGCGTTTTCCACTTTCAACCACTGCATGATTATTTATATCTGAAGCACATTCTACAACCAATTGAATCAGTCTTTCGGTTGAATTTTTTAACGTGAAATCCGAAAGGTATTCATTAAAATTTTTACCCTCAACTGCCTGAAGCTGGTCGAGATACATATTTATAAACGGGATAATTTTTGGTAAATCAGTTCTTTATCAATCATGATCGGATTGCCCTTTTAACATACTCTTTCTCAAGTTCCCTGGATTTTTTTGTGTCCAGATAGCGGCCGATGGTTTGTATTTTATAATTAGCATAATCATGTTTATTGGCCTGATACAGAACCAAGCCGTGCATAACTGTATGATAGCTAATCAACGGTTCAACACCATTTAAAAAAACCGGATCAAATTTGTCGCCAAATACCCCGCAGAAATCATTAATAATGGCGGAATATTTCTTAAAATCTTTGATGCTTTCATTGCAAAGGATCCCAATGTCAATATCACTTTGGCTGGTAGCTTTTCCTTTGGCGTATGAACCATGAAGAATAAGTAATTTAATGTTGTGTCTTTGGCATAAAGCACGGATTTTTTCTTCATCTATATTGATTTGGCTAAAAGACAGCATGATAAAGGGATTCAAACATATATCAGCTATTTTAGTACATTATCCAAACAACACTGCCTGATTTGAATCCTTAGTTTTTGGCAATTTTATGCCAACGTGAGCATAGGCCGCCGGGGTGGCCACCCTGCCCCTTGGCGTTCTTTCCATATACCCAATTTGCAGCAGATAAGGTTCGTACACATCTTCAATGGTAATGGCTTCTTCATGAATCGAGGCAGCTAAAGTTTCAACTCCCACTGGTCCGCCGGAAAAATTCTTAATAATTGTGGTCAACAATTTACGATCAACCGTATCCAATCCCATTTCATCGATATCTAGTCCAGCCAAAGCTTTAATAGCGGTGGCTTGGTCTATTATCCCCGCACATTTTACTTGCGCAAAATCGCGAACTCGTCTTAATAAACGATTGGCAATCCTGGGGGTTCCGCGGGAGCGCTTAGAAATCTCATCAGCACCTGAGCTGTCAATTTCGATTTTAAGCAGTTGTGCCGCATGCAGAATAATTTGCTTAATATCAGCCGGATTATAAAATTCCAACCGGTTTAGTAAACCAAAACGATCACGTAATGGGGAAGATATCTGTCCGGCCCGGGTAGTAGCCCCGATTAAAGTAAACTTAGGCAAGTCAAGCCGGATTGAGCGCGCACTGGGCCCTTTGCCAATAATAATATCCAGCGCAAAATCTTCCATGGCCGGGTAAAGGACTTCTTCCACCACCCGATTGAGGCGGTGGATCTCGTCGATAAATAAAACATCGTTGGGCTTTAAATTGGTTAGAATAGCGGCTAGGTCACCCGGGCGCTCAATGGCGGGGCCAGAAGTAATTTTAAAATTGACACCCATTTCATTGGCCACGATATTGGCCAAAGTGGTTTTGCCAAGGCCCGGCGGACCGTAAAATAAAATATGCTCCAGCTGTTCGCCGCGCGCTTTGGCGGCGTCAATATGAATTAAGAGGTTATCAATCAACTTTTGCTGGCCGATAAAGTTTTTGAAGGTCTTTGGCCGCAGGCCTTCAAAGTCCAGGTCTTCTGCCTGTCGGCCGACGGTAATTAATCTTGTGTTATCCTCTGTCATGTTCTTTATTTATATAAAAGTGAAATTTCTTCAAAAGGATACAACAATATATTAGCAGGAAAAAAGC